>CAYSAZ010000020.1:17078-29580 GCA_964429065.1 uncultured Rhodobacterales bacterium | reverse complement strand
GGCATGTGCTGCCCGCATAAAACGGATCATCCCGATCAGCGGTCTTTTTGATTTGCGCCCGTTGCTGCGCACTGAAATGAATGCGGATTTTGGCATGGATTTGGCCAGCGCTATGGCTGAAAGCCCTGCGTTGCTCAGCCCGCGCGAAGGGTTTGATCTGATCTGTTGGGCAGGAGCCAGAGAACGCCCCGAATTCCTGCGCCAAAACGCCTTGCTGGCCAATATCTGGTCTGGATTTTCTATAGATACAACTGTTACCGAGGCTAAAGACCACAACCATTTCACCGTAATCTCGGACCTTTGTAACCCCCAAAGCACCCTTACCAATGCCCTCATCGGGTAGGTGGTGCAGCAAGATGCTGCGCGGTAAAACCAGCCCACCGAATTATTCACATTCAATTATTGTAATATGTCTTTACCTCCCTTATATACCTCTCAACAAATATTAAAGGAGACACCAATGAACCCCGATATAATTGCATTTTTCGACGATACGACTAATACGGTTTCGTATGTGATCAAAGACCCTGACAGCCACAAAGTTGCCATTGTCGATTCGGTTCTGGATTTTAATTATTCCACCGGACACACCGATACCCGCTCTGCTGATAAGATTATCGCTTATGTTAAGGCAGAAAATTTGGATGTTGCATGGCTGCTAGAAACCCATGTCCATGCCGATCACCTGTCCGCAGCGCCATACTTGCAAGAGCAACTGGGTGGTAAAATCGGGATCGGCAGCAATATCACAATCGTGCAGGATACCTTTGGTAAGGTTTTTAATGAGGGCACAGAGTTTCAGCGCGACGGCTCGCAGTTTGATAAGCTTTTCGTTGAAGGTGACCAATTTAATATCGGGAATTTGCGCGTTGATGTTATGCACACGCCGGGCCACACCCCCGCGTGCATGACCTTTATTGTGGGTAATTCCGCTTTCGTTGGCGACACGATGTTCATGCCGGATTTTGGCACAGCGCGTTGTGATTTTCCGGGCGGTTCCGCCGAAATGTTATACGCCTCAATTCAGAAAATCCTGGCCCTGCCCGATGACACCCGTATTTTTGTTGGCCATGACTATAAAGCCCCCGGGCGCGATGAATTCGCCTGGGAGACTAGCGTGGCAGAACAAAAGGCCTATAATGTGCATGTTGGCAGTGATAACGATGCCGTTGAATTCATAAAAATGCGCACTGACCGGGATGCAGAACTGGCGATGCCCAAGCTAATTATCCCTTCAATTCAGATCAATATGCGTGCAGGTAAAATGCCGGAACCTGATGCAGACGGTCAGGTGTTTTTAAAGGTACCGTTGAACGTGCTTTAACAAAAGGGCACAATAGATGGTACCAGCCGCGAGGTGAATTGCATTTCGCCTCGCGGTTTGACTTTTATGAAAGAGCAGGGTTATGCAGATCACAAAAATCACGGATACCTACAGCGTTGCCGATCAAATATCAGTTGCCGATATCCCTTTGATCAAAGCGCGAGGGTTTCAGGTGATCATGTGCAATCGGCCAGATGGCGAAGAATTTGGCCAGCCAGAGGTTGAAATAATCAGACAAGCGGTGGGTGATCACGGGTTAAAATTTTACTTTGTTCCCATGGCGCACACAGGTCTTGGCCCAACGACTTTGCACGATTTTGCAGATGTAATCACGCAAGAGACAGGCCCGATCCTGGCGTATTGCCGCACTGGAAATCGGTGCACTATGCTTTGGAATGCCACCCAGAACTAACGGGGGCGCAGTTAAAGGCTGAACAAGTGAAACGATATTTTCCAATATTACAGTGGGCGCCGACGTATAATCGGGACACGTTAAGCAATGATCTGTTAGCGGCGGTGATTGTGACCATCATGCTGGTGCCGCAATCTTTGGCCTATGCTCTGCTGGCCGGATTACCGGCTGAGGTGGGGCTCTATGCCTCCATCGCACCGCTGGTGATCTACGCAGTGTTTGGCACCTCGCGCGCGCTGGCGGTTGGGCCGGTGGCCGTGGCCTCGCTGATGACCGCCGCCGCCGTTGGCAATCTGGCCGCGCAAGGCACTCCGGAGTATTATACCGCGGCGATTGCACTTGCCTTGATTTCCGGCCTGATGCTTAGCCTGATGGGGATACTGCGGTTGGGGTTTCTGGCAAATTTCCTGCCCCATCCGGTGATTTCCGGTTTTATTACGGCCTCGGGTATTATCATTGCGGCCAGTCAAGTAAAGCATATCCTCGGAGTTAATGCGACGGGGCATAACCTTTATGACTTACTGATCTCGCTCGCCGGAAAAATGTCTGAAATCAACCTGCCCACGGTAATTATAGGCGTATTTGCCACGGGTTTTTTGTTTTGGGTGCGCGGTAATTTGAAACCGCTGTTACACCGATTGGGGCTGAAGCCACGGCTTGCCGACCTTGTGGCCAGAACCGGCCCCGTGATGGTGGTTGGCGTGACAACATTTGCAGTTTGGATGCTGGCGCTTGATGCACAAGGTGTGAAAATCATCGGGGATATTCCGGCCGCTTTGCCCAGCCTGCGTATCCCAGATTTTGACGCTGATCTTTGGCGTGCAATCATGATCCCGGCGCTGCTGATTTCGATTGTTGGCTACGTTGAAACTATTTCTGTGGCGCAAACGCTTGCTGCCAAACGCCGCCAACGTATTGACCCTGATCAAGAAATGATCGCGCTTGGCGCGGCGAATATCGGCGCGGCGGTTTCCGGTGGATTTCCGGTAACCGGCGGATTTTCACGCTCGGTTGTGAATTTTGATGCCGGTGCACAGACCCCTGCCGCTGGCGCATTTACCGCGGTGGGCATTGCTATTGCGGCAGTATTTCTAACGCCTTTGCTGGAATATCTGCCCAAAGCGACGCTGGCGGCAACCATCATTGTTGCGGTGTTGTCACTGGTTGATCTTGGAGCGTTGAAGCGCACATGGACCTATTCCAAATCTGACTTTGCTGCCATGCTGGCGACCATCCTTATAACCTTGGGTTTCGGGGTGGAACTGGGCATTTCTGCCGGTGTTGGCCTAGCGATTTTCTTGCATCTTTACCGCTCTTCGCGCCCGCATTCGGCGATTGTTGGTCAAGTTCCAGGCACCGAACATTTTCGCAATGTGAATCGCCATATGGTGATTACCAGCCCCGAAATCCTGTCAATCCGTATGGATGAAAGTCTATTTTTTGCCAACGCCCGGTTTTTGGAAGATAAAATCAATCACGAAGTTGCTGATAATCCTAAAATCGAGCACGTAATCCTGATGTGCCCGGCTATTAATTCAATTGATGCATCTGCACTTGAAAGCCTGGAGGCGATCAACCTGCGACTGGAAAATTCGGGCATTCTGTTGCATCTATCCGAAGTCAAAGGCCCGGTCATGGACCGCCTGTTGAACACACATTTCTTGCAAGAATTATCCGGGCGGGTATATCTGACCCAATACGACGCGGTACGCACAATAAATCCGCATATTGCTGAAAAAGCGATCGGGATGGCGCGCAAAAACTAAGAAAAACCTTTGAAAAATATGCGTAGGCCTAAAACATTTGGTAAATACTGACCATCGCCTCTTTGCATTTTTGTTAAAATATGGTTCAAGACCCCAAGACGCATCCTTTGGCCCTGAGGATGACACGGCTATTTGGATCAAAGATAAAGGCTATTGCATTGAAGTTGCTAAAATACACCACTAAATTTCGCGCCGCATTTTGCACATTCACAAGATTTCTGCGTAATGTTGGGCTGTTTTAATGGCCGCGCGTATTATCCCCGTCCAGCCCTTCGATCTGGTGATATTCGGAGCCTCTGGCGACCTTGCACAACGCAAAATCCTGCCCAGTCTTTACCACCGTCTTATGGCTGGCCAGATGCCACCAAACGTGCGCATCATCGGGGCGGCGCGCAGCAAGTGGAGCCGTGCGGAATTTCAAGATGCTTTCAAAGAATCCTACCAGAAATACGTAGCAAAGCCTGAACAAGACCCTGAAACATTTAAGGTATTTTTGAATTGCCTGCAGTATCTACCCGTTGATGCAATGGGGGATGGCGGCTGGGATGATCTGGGGGAATTGCTTGGTGAAAACCCCAACCCGGTGCGCGCATTTTATCTATCTGTCAGCCCGACATTATTCGGCCCGATTGCCAAACGACTGTCACAACGCAAGATTGCAACGCCTGACAGCCGTATCGTTGTGGAGAAACCTTTCGGGCATGATCTGGCCTCGGCGCAAGAACTGAACCGCCAGCTTGGCACTTGTTTTGCCGAACATCAGATCTATCGGATTGATCATTATCTTGGCAAAGAGACTGTGCAAAACCTGATGGCACTGCGCTTTGCAAACGCTTTGCTGGAGCCGGTCTGGAATTCCCAACATATTGATCATGTACAAATCAGCGTCTCGGAATCCATCGGGGTTGAGGGGCGTGGTGGATATTATGATGCCTCTGGTGCGATGCGTGATATGGTGCAAAACCACCTGATGCAGCTACTGTGTCTTACGGCGATGGAACCACCGGCGAAATTTAGGGCCAATGATGTGCGCGATGAGAAACTGAAAGTTATCCGCGCGCTTGACCCTGTCGAACCCGATGACATTGTGCGCGGCCAATACCGTAAAGCCGAACGCGATGGCAGCTATATGGATCATGCAGAAAACCCTGATAGCACTACGGAATGTTTCATTGCGCTTAAGGTGCATATTTCCAACTGGCGCTGGACGGGGGTGCCATTTTATTTGCGCACCGGTAAAAAATTGCGCGCCCGCATGTCCGAAATTGCCGTAATTTTTAAAGATCCGCCGCACTCCATTTTTCCCGATGCGGAAAAACGTCACGGGGGCAATTCGCTGGTGATCCGCCTGCAACCCGACGAGGGGATCACCATGCATATGATCATTAAAGAGCCGGGCCAAGGAGGCTTTCGCCTGACCGAAGTGCCCCTTGATATGAGCTTTGCCGAAGCCTTGGGAGACAATGGCGAGCATGTCGCCGACGCTTACGAACGCCTGATGATGGATGTCATTCGCGGTGACCAGACCCTGTTTATGCGCGGCGACGAGGTCGAAGCGGCCTGGGGCTGGAGCGACCCGATCATCGCAGGATGGGAGGGCACGCGGCCCGAACCTTACGATCAGGGCAGCTCTGGGCCAGATGGCTCTTTGGCCTTAATGCACCGCGAGGATCGCCGCTGGCGTCCCATAGAGGTATGAAAATGTTGAGTAAAATCACTGATATAACCGCCCGTATCCAGAAACGCAGTGCGGCCAATCGCGCCGCCTATCTTGATCGTATGCATGGCGCACGCGACGATGGTCCACGTCGCACCCATCTAAGCTGCGGAAATATGGCGCATGCATTTGCTGCCAGCCCTGAGAATGACAAGGATACGCTGACAAAAACCAGTGCTGGAAATATCGGGATTATTTCGGCCTATAACGACATGCTTTCGGCGCACCAACCGTTTGAACGCTACCCCGACCTGATCCGCAAGGCGGCCCATGAGGTTGGCGGCACGGCGCAGTTTGCCGGCGGGGTGCCCGCAATGTGCGACGGGGTGACCCAAGGGCAGGCAGGCATGGAACTGTCGCTGTTTTCGCGCGATATTATCGCAATGTCGGCTGGCATCGCGCTTAGCCATAATGTCTTTGACAGCACCGTTTACCTTGGCGTCTGTGATAAAATAATCCCCGGCCTGGTGATTGCCGCGGCAACATTCGGACATCTGCCGGCGATATTTTTACCCGCAGGTCCAATGACTTCGGGCATGTCGAATGATGATAAAGTTGCGGTGCGAAAACGGTTCGCCGCTGGTGAAATCGGGCGTGAAGAACTGTTAGAGGCAGAGCTAAAAAGCTATCATAGCCCCGGCACCTGTACGTTTTATGGCACCGCTAATACGAACCAAATGTTGATGGAATTCATGGGGTTACACCTGCCCGGCGCCAGTTTTGTCAACCCCAACACACCGCTGCGCGATGCTTTAACCATTGCCGGTGCACAACGTGCGCTTGGCATTACCGCCCTTGGCGATGATTACACACCGGTGTGCGATATTCTGGATGAAAAGGCATTTGTTAATGGCATTGTTGGCTTGATGGCGACTGGGGGTTCTACAAACCTGCTGATCCACCTTTTGGCAATGGCACGCAGCGCAGGCATACTGCTCGACTGGGAGGATTTCTCGGATATTTCGGCAATAACACCCCTGATCGCGCGTGTTTACCCCAACGGCCTGGCCGATGTTAACCATTTTCATGCCGCTGGTGGCACGGGCTATATGATTGGCGAATTGCTGGCTTCGGGGCATCTGCACGGTGACACAAAAACTGTGGTCGGCACGGGGCTGGTGCGATACACCCAAGAACCAAAGCTGCGCAATGGTGAGTTGAGCTGGGAGGCGGGCGCCGCCAAATCTCTCAACGATAAAATCCTGAAAACTGTCGCCGATCCGTTTCAGAAAACCGGCGGGCTGTCCAAGCTTTCGGGGAACCTTGGCACGGCCGTTATGAAAGTGTCTGCGGTGGCTGAGAACAAACGCAGCATCACCGCACCTGCGCGGATATTTCACGATCAAGAGGCGGTAAAAGCCGCGTTCAAAGCGGGCGAGATGACCGAGGATGTAGTGGTTGTTGTGCGCTTCCAAGGCCCGCAAGCCAACGGCATGCCAGAACTGCATTCGCTGACGCCGCTGCTGACAATCATGCAAGAACGGGGGCAAAAAGTGGCGCTGGTAACGGATGGGCGCATGTCTGGCGCGTCCGGCAAAGTCCCCTCGGCGATCCACGTTTCCCCCGAGGCGCTGGCCGGGGGGCCGCTAGCCTGTCTGATTGATGGCGATATCATCACCGTTGATGCAATCCATGGGACCTTGGCTGTGCTAACGAAGGGTGCGCTTGAACGTCCAAAGGCCACCATTGATCCATCGATTAACCAATATGGCACAGGGCGCGAGATGTTCGAGGTTTTCCGCCGTAATGTCGGCCCGGCTGAAACAGGTGCCAGCGTGTTATGATCGAAACGATTGAACAACTAGAGGCCCTTTATGGTACCCCCAAAGCGGCCTCACGGGTGAAAGTTGCGGACCATATCACGGCTGAATACGGGGCATATATCAAGGCCTCTCCGTTTTGCGCCCTGGCAACAGTCGGCCCCGAAGGGCTGGATTGCACGCCGCGTGGCGATAACGGGCAGGTGGTTTTTATTGAGGATGACAAAACCCTCTCGCTACCTGACTGGCGCGGAAATGACCGGATCGACACCCTGCGCAACATCATCCGTGACCCACGTCTGTCGCTGATGTTCCTTGTGCCCGGCTCAAACACCATCGTGCGGGTCAATGGCCGAGGCCGGATATCCGCGACGCCCGAATTGCTGCAACGTTTCGCCAAATCCGGCAAGGCGCCTCGCACTGTGCTGTTAATCACGCTAAACGAGGTGTATTTTCAATGCGCCCGTGCTGTGATGCGCGCCGGCCTTTGGGAAGGTAAATCCGCGCCTGCCTTACCCACAGCCGGGCAAATCTTGTCGTCGATGACAGATGGCAAGGTTGGTGGCACGCAATACGACAAAACATGGCCCGCGCGGGCAGAAAAAACTTTATGGTGAAAAAATGATAACCGCCCAAGACGCCTGTAAAATGAACCGAGAGATCTGCGCCCTTGCCCCCATCGTGCCCGTTTTGGTTGTTCGGGATGTAACGACGGCGCGCCCGCTGGCCGAAGCGCTGGTCGCGGGTGGACTGCCCGCGCTGGAGGTCACATTGCGTACACCCGCAGCGCTGGATGTTATTCGTGCAATGGCCGATGTGCCCGGCAGCGTGGTGGGCGCGGGAACTTTGATCACCCCGATGGACGTCAGGGCGGCCAAGGCAGCAGGGGCTAAATTCGGCGTTTCGCCGGGGGCGACGGATGCGCTGATTGCAGCCTGCGAAGGCGAAGGGTTGCCGCTGCTCGCCGGGGCCGCCACGGCAACTGAGGCCATGAAAATGTTGGAAAAAGGCTATGATCTGTTAAAGTTTTTCCCAGCCGAAGCCTCGGGGGGAATGCCCGCGCTTAAGGCCATCGGCGCGCCTTTACCCCAGATCAGTTTTTGTCCTACCGGCGGCGTCAGTCTTGCCAACGCGCAAGGGTATCTAAGCCTTTCGAACGTCATTTGTGCCGGGGGTAGTTGGGTTGCCCCCGCAGATTTGGTCAAGGCTGGAAAATGGGATGAAATTCAAACTTTGGCCCGTGAAGCCAGCCAATTGGGCGCTGCATGATGGAGGATATCTGGTCCAGCCTTGCAGCCCATCGCAAACATAATATTGACGTATGCATCCATGATCTACTTAAGGATACCACGCGGTTTTCAGATTTTTCCGCCGCACATGGTGATATGCTTTTGGACTATTCCAAAACCTCTATCGACGGGCCAGCGAAACGCATGTTGTTGGAATTGGCCTCAAAGGTTGAGGCCAAACGCGATGCGATGTTTCGCGGAGATAAAATTAACATTACCGAGGGTCGTGCAGTGTTGCATACGGCCTTGCGAAATCGCACAAAAACACCGCTGCTCGTAGACGGTTCTGACGTTATGCCAGAGATTTTCGCGACACTGGAACGCATGAACGCCTTTGCCGATGGCATCCGCTCCGGCGCAATAACGGCGGCAGATGGGCAGCCATTCACGGACGTTATTAACATCGGTATCGGTGGCTCTGATCTTGGTCCGGTCATGGTAACCCAGGCCCTTCGACCCTATCATGATGGCCCGCGTGTGCATTTTATTTCTAACATTGATGGCGCACATATTTCGAGCGTTATCAATAAGTTAAACCCAATGCGCACGTTGGTTATCGTCGCGTCTAAAACCTTTAGGACCATTGAAACCATGACCAATGCTGATACGGCGGTAAAATGGTTGAATGCTAAACTAGGTGCTGAAACCACACAGCATCTGGTGGCGATTTCATCGGCTGGGGACAAAACAAAAACTTTTGGTATATTACCTGACCGTGTGTTTGGATTTGAGGATTGGGTCGGTGGGCGGTATTCGATTTGGGGGCCGATTGGCCTGCCGGTTATGCTGGCAATTGGGTCGGATAGTTTCGCGCACTTTCTCGACGGTGCCTATGAAATGGATCAGCATTTTCAATCTGCCCCACTTGATCAGAACCTGCCCGTTATGCTGGCCTTAACCGGCATTTGGCACAATAATATCTGTGATTACCCAACCCGCGCAATCTTACCTTATGACCAGCATTTATTACGTCTACCGGCGTATTTGCAACAACTTGACATGGAAAGTAATGGTAAATCTGTGTCTTTGGGCGGCACGGAATTACCCCGCCGTTCTGGCCCTGTTGTTTGGGGCGAACCGGGCACGAACGGGCAGCATGCATTTTATCAGCTGCTCCACCAAGGCACAGAAATTATCCCCTGTGAGTTCTTGATTGCCGCGCAAGGCCATGAGGATAATCTTAAGCACCACCACGACTTGTTGGTGGCCAATTGTCTGGCACAATCCGAGGCCTTAATGCTTGGTCGCAACCTAAAGCAAGCTCGGGATACGCATCGGGTATTCACGGGCAACCGGCCATCTGTCACGCTGATGTATAAGAAATTATCGCCCCACACACTTGGAAAAATAATTGCCCTTTACGAACATCGCGTGTTTGTTGAGGGTTGCATATGGAATATCAATAGTTTTGATCAATGGGGTGTTGAGCTTGGCAAAGAATTAGCGAATATTATGCTGAGTGAAGTAATCCATGCTAGAGATAATAACATGAAAGACACTTCAACCCAGAATCTTCTTACAGCGTATCACAAGTTGAAATAATCCAATCAAAGCCAGGCAGCACCACGAACCCCCGAGCTGTCACCATGCATATTTCGAACAATTCTAGTTTTCAACCCAAACGTCTTAAAATGCATTTTAAGAAGCGGTGGGACGGTCTTATATATCCGGTCGATATTTGACAGGCCACCGCCCAGCACAATGACATCAGGATCGATTGTGCGAATGATCAGGATAAGTGCGCGCGCCAAACGTTCTTCAAACCGGTTTAGTGTTTCCTCGGCAAGCGGATCAGTTTCAACCATTTTAACGATATCGGCAGGGCTTGGAGCCTGCGCGAGCTCTATGCCAGCGCGACGGGCAAAATCGGCGGCAAAACCTGGGCCACTTAACCAGCTTTCAATATGCCCGTACTTGCCGCAATTACACATTGGGCCGGGGCGTTCATCATCCCTTGGCTCTGGCAACGGGATATGCCCCCATTCGCCGCCAAGCGCATTCAGCCCCGCCAGCAACTTGCCGTTAACCACGATGCCTCCGCCAACGCCGGTTCCCAGAATCGCGCCAAAAACAACCTCGCTGCCCGCGCCCGCGCCGCTTAGCGCCTCAGAAAGTGCGAAACAATTAGCGTCATTGGCGACCTTAACATCGCGCCCAAGCATAGCTTTCAGATCTGCGCCAATATTTTTCCCGTGCATGCCAGCCTGAAAGCCTGCTGTTATCAGGCCGGTTTCGCGATCAACCGAGCCGGGCACACCGATGCCAATGCTGCTAGCTGTAGCACCTGCTTTGGTCACTAATGTTTCAACCAGCCCGGATATAGCCTTTAATGTCGCGGCGTAGTCATTTTCCGGTGCTGCAACCCGCGCCACGGCACAGGCATTGTCATCTGCATCCAAAATGGCGCCTGCAATTTTCGTTCCGCCTAAATCAATTCCGATGCGCATTTTGTTTTCCTGTCTGCAAGTTTTATACTGATCGCGCGCACTACTATAGGAAACGTATCGGTGGGTCAAAGATACAAATTGAACCACATTGCGCCAAAGCGCGACTTACAACGCGTACAATTCGCGTACAAGGGTTTATGCCCAATGAGGTGACGCCATGAGCTTTCACGTCGCCTCAGTTTGTACCCGCCACAAATTTGGCTCGGCCACGCGCAAACAGGTCATCACCTTTCTGGCGGATAAGGCCAGTGATGATGGATCTGGGATTTGGGATTTGGTGCTCCAAGGGAACGGTGGCACAAAGCACTGAGTTGAGCAAAAGTACGGTGAAGCGAGTGTTTCTGCAATTCCTCAGTGAGGGTATTATTGTTGAGATCGGGCGGCGGAATAACAGCCATGGTTTTACCGTTGAATATTGCATCAATTTGGACAAGGTGGCCGAGCTGCCGCTGACCAAAGACCTGGCTGATACGGCGGGGATCTACCCACTCTTTGTTTGCAGCGAACAGGTTGCGTTCGTTGATACTGTCTGTGGATGCGCCGATTTATACCCAGCCACCAGATGCGGAACCGGCTTTCGACTTTTCGTTACTGTTATTAAAAAACCCTTGTACTTTAGATTTGAAACTCATGTGGTAACTGTATCATGGGGTTGTTCATTCAAGCATGCTTTACATCACTGGCGGTTATTTTTGATAACTTGAATTTTCTTTAGAATTTGAGTTTATTTGGGAAATAGGTTTTTGTTATTGGAGAATCACATGGCACTCAAAGTTATATTGGTTAGCATTCTGTCTTTTCTTCCCGTCAGTTTTTCAATTGCACAGGAAGCTCAGCTTACCCTTGAATGCAAAGGAAAATTCAAGATTGCTCGTGGCTCAGGCGACAGCCCTCAAGAACTCTCCTTTGCCGCTTACGATATTTTCCGCATTAATGAAATTTTCTATTCGACCGAAGATGGCGATTCTAAGTTTATATTAGCCAAAGATGGAACGGTAGAATTTGACAGCGACACGGTGTATTTGACTGATGGAAACGGTCAAGTTCATACTATTAGCAGATTAACGGGATTGTTCCAATTCAGCGAAGACTATTCATCTGACATGCCAGGAATTGCACTTATCAGTTCCAATATCATTTGCTCACCTCTTAAGCAGAGATTCTAGTACTTCTGTCAGCTTAACAAAACCCAAGAAAGAAAAAGCTAAATCCAAAGTACACCCAAGTTATCCCCCTCAGTCGGCTTGCTCAGCGTCAACGCCAAAGCACCCGCAATGTCCGGCGAACTTACCCCGCGATTCTTCATCTCGCCCCTGCACCCAAGCTGCATCTTTCCGGTGTTCCGGCAATAAGGATATGACGCTCGATGTTACGCAAGAATCTTGGATACATATCATCAGAGGGCTGCCTAAGTTGCAAGATACGGCAACATTCCCGGCCTGGGCTTACCGGATCGTCACCCGCCGTGCGGCAGATGCCATACGTCAGATACAACGGCAAAGACGCACAAACGCCGCCTATGGTGCCGAGCCGAAAATGCCGGAAAATGCGGCGGCGAATGCCGAGATTAAAGCAGATGCCGCGCCTCTGTCACGGGCCATGGCGGCCTTGCCAAAAGCACAACGGGTGACCATCGCCCTGCATTATATCGAAGGATTTAGCATTGCCGAGATTTCGGCAGCGCTGGAAGTTCCGGCGGGGACTGTAAAAACCCGCCTTATGCATGCGCGGCGAAAACTGCGCGCCATTTTAGAAGGAGAGAACAATGGATGATCTGGACAAAAAAA
>CAYSAZ010000020.1:0-16978 GCA_964429065.1 uncultured Rhodobacterales bacterium | reverse complement strand
AGGTGGCGCAGTTGCAGACGTTTGCCGGCGGCCTCATATTTCTCGGCTACGGCCTCAACCGCTTGTAGGCCCGAGTGGTCAACAATTCGGCTGTCCATGAAATCCAGAATTACAAGTTCAGGGTCGGTTTCTGGGTTGAAAAGTTCAATAAATTTTGTAGCGGAGCCAAAGAACAACGGCCCTTCGATTTCATAAACCAACGCCCCTTCTTCGGTTTTAGAAGGGCGCGGCAAGGCTTGGATGCGCGCAGCCGCGTTCCACGCATAAACCACGGCTGAGAAAATCACACCGACAATTACGGCTGTGGCCAGATCCTCGGCAACGGTTACGCCGGTTACCAGCAAAATGACCAGCGCATCTGATATGGGTACGCGGCGCAAAATGCGGATACTTTGCCAGGCAAACGTGCCGATCACGACCATGAACATCACGCCAACCAGCGCTGCCAGCGGGATAAGCTCAATTATACTGCTGGCAAAGAGGATGAAGGATAACAAGAACAGCGCGGCAACGATGCCGGAAATTCGTGTGCGCCCACCGGATTTCACGTTGATCATTGACTGGCCGATCATGGCGCATCCGCCCATGCCGCCAAAAAATCCGGTGACAACATTGGCCGCCCCTTGCGCTACGCATTCCTGCGAGGCACCGCCGCGTTTATTGGTCATCGTGCCAACCAGATTCAACGTCAGCAGGCTTTCGATCAACCCAATTGCTGCCAGAATAAGTGCATAAGGAAATATAATTTGCAGCGTTTCAAACGTAATAGGCACTTGCGGGATGCTGAAAATCGGCAACCCGCCTTTCAGCGAAGCCAGATCACCCACGCGCGGCACCTGTATATCAAAAGCAATCACCAACCCTGCGATAATGCCAATTGCGGCTAACGGGGCAGGGATGAATTTTGTGACTTTTGGTGTGAGGTAAATCAGTGCCATCGTGCCAAAAACCAGCGCCAGTGTTATCCATAATGTGGCGCCGCTCATCCATATATGCCCCCCGGCACCATCAGAGATTTTGAATTGCTCCAACTGCGCTTTGAAAATGACAATCGCAAGGCCGTTGACAAAGCCCAACATCACTGGATGAGGGACCATGCGGATAAATTTCCCAAGGCGAAAAATACCGGCCAGCAGTTGCAAAAGACCCATCAAAACTACCGTGGCAAACAGATATTGCACACCGTGATCGGCAACCAGCGCAATCATTACCACGGCCAAGGCCCCGGTTGCGCCGGAAATCATCCCCGGTCGACCACCAAAAAGTGCCGTGATCAGCCCAACGATGAAAGCCGCGTAAAGTCCGACCAGCGGGTCAACACCTGCAACAAAAGCAAAGGCGACGGCCTCAGGAACCAAGGCAAGGGCGACCGTTAATCCAGACAGGACTTCAATGCGCATTTGTCCAAAAGTGAGTTCGGAAAACTGAACGGAGGTTTCGCTAAGCCGGATACGATTGGCAAAATCAGCAAGGGTTGTTGGGCGGGGCAAGGTAAAATCCTGTTTTGAATACGTATTTTTAAAATACGTAAGAGCGGTGCAATATCTTATATTTTCTCGCAAAAGAAAGCGACATTGCGTCGCAAACTAGTGTGTCCAGACAGCTCTTCGATCCGGCGCGAAATTTTCACCATAGCCGCCTGCCCGTACCAGTGGTTTGCGTTTATGGGGTTGTTGCACACGATAAGCGATGCCTTTTACTGTGGCAAAACTGATTGCAGCCTTAACACTATCAAATTGCATACGAACCTGCCCGCGCATATCGCTCGACCCGGTCCAACCCATCAAAGGATCCAGCGTTTTTGCGGCCTCGGGCGCATATTCCAATATCCAGGTGCCGCTTGTTGCCTGCCCCGATTGCATGGCGTTTCGGGCGGGTTGGTAAATACGTGCAAGCATAGTTGTGCCTCATAAAGTAAAGCTTAGGTGCTTATCGTCAATCTGTGGGAAAACTGCAAGTCAGAAGCAAACGACCGCCAACTGAACACGAAAGGGAGCGAGGGGTGGGGTTAAATTATCCGTGCACCGCCGGCGGTCTACTTGCTGCTTGCCTGTTAACTATAGGATGTAAGCATGCAGCTTGGCAAGAAAAAAAGCTCTTTAAGTTGTATTAAATACGGAAAATGCAATTTAAAGTGTTAATCTTCTGTTAACTTATTCTATCAAGTCGAAATATAGCTACGCTATTATCGATTTCCGAACCACATACGTGAAAACAATGAGTCCTTGCGGATGTATTGGTGATAAAGCGCCGCCAGGACATGGCTGGCAATTACCAAAATCAACACAATCGACAGCACACCATGTGCCGCACGCGCTCCGATATCGTTAAAATCTACTGGCAGTGGATCCCCCGAGCCGCCAAACACAATCGCCGGCAACCCCGCAGCATTGGCAATGGCCAAACCGCTGGCTCCCATAGCAATGACGACGGCATAAAGCGCGTAATGCGCCGCAATTGCACCTTTATTCAGCAGATCATTGCCGATATCTGCATGGGGTGGTTTTTTGGTGACAAACCTGATGATCAGCCGGATAACCATCAGCATCAATATCGCGATACCAACCCCCATATGCATCTTAAGGCTAAGCATTTTTTCCGGATCCGAATTAGGCGTTTTCGCCAGAACCTGCCCGCCCATAACAAGACCACCGATGATCATTGTGGCCAGCAGCCAATGAAGAGTAACAAGAATGGGATGATAACGTTTCATGATAATCCTTTCACATTTAGTTTCCGGGACAATAAATCAATTTAATTGCAAATGCAACAGTTGCATTTGTTACATAGACACCTACACTATTACTATGACCGACAAAAACACCCATACAAATCCGGCCCGGCAGGTGCGCACAAACAGTATTGGCTGGATGCTTTCGCGCATAACAAAAAATCAGCACATTGCATTGGTTGCAAAATTAAAGCCTATCAATCTGGTGTTGAACGAATTTATCATCCTGATGACGCTTATGGAACACGAGGGGTTAACCCAGTCGCAAATTGGCGCGCAGGTAAGTTTACCGGCCTACAGCACATCGCGCGCTATTGATGCTTTGGTGGAAAAAGGCATGGTGGAACGGCGTAATGACGTGCGCTCACGGCGCAGCTATCAAATCCATTTAACGCAGTCAGGCTGGAAAATCGGCCCGCAAATTTTTGCGATTGTCAATGAAGTGAACCGGCAATTGCTGACAAAATTAAGCAAAGATGAGAAATTATTTTTAACGGCAATATTGCGAAAATTGACTTAATTGGGCCAATGCCTCTTGCGAAAGAACAAAAAGGGATCAAGATAGGGGTGGGGGAATCATTCATGCAAACGTCGCCGGAAATAGGGAAACATGTGAAACAGGAGGGCGGGCGCCCGATTGTGCTGCACTCCGAATTTTCCCCAGCAGGCGACCAGCCGACCGCGATCAAAGAACTTGTGGCTGGCCTGAAAACCGGTGAACAAAACCAAGTTTTGCTGGGCGCAACCGGCACGGGAAAAACTTATACGATGGCCAAAGTCATCGAGGCGACCCAACGCCCTGCCATCATTCTTGCCCCCAACAAAACCCTTGCTGCGCAGCTTTACGGTGAGATGAAATCGTTTTTTCCGGATAATGCCGTGGAATATTTTGTGAGCTTCTATGACTATTACCAGCCCGAGGCCTACGTGGCGCGCTCGGACACGTTCATCGAAAAAGAGAGTCAGATAAACGAGCAAATTGACCGCATGCGCCACTCGGCCACGCGTGCATTACTGGAGCGTGATGACGTAATTATCGTGGCGTCAGTGTCGTGTATTTACGGCATCGGATCAGTGGAAACCTACGGGGCGATGACTGTCGATTTGAAAGTTGGCAATGAATATGACCAACGCAGCGTCATGACGGACCTTATCGCACAACAGTATAAACGCAACGATCAGGGGTTTGCGCGCGGGACATTTCGGGTGCGAGGCGACAGTCTGGAAATCTGGCCCGCCCACCTTGAGGATCGGGGTTGGCGGTTGTCATTTTTTGGCGACGAGTTAGAGAAAATTACAGAGTTTGACACGTTAACCGGGGCCACAACCAGCACGCTGGAACAGGTCAGGATTTATGCGAACTCCCATTACGTGACCCCGAAACCAACGATGAAACAGGCGATTATTTCGATCAAGTCCGAGCTGCGGACACGTCTTGACCAATTGATGAATGAGGGTAAATTACTGGAGGCTCAGCGCCTTGAACAACGCACAAATTTTGACCTGGAAATGTTGGAAGCAACCGGGGTTTGCAATGGCATAGAGAATTATTCGCGCTATTTGACAGGCCGCACCCCCGGCGAGCCGCCCCCAACCCTCTTTGAATATATCCCTGATAACGCTATCGTTTTTGCCGATGAATCCCATGTTTCTGTGCCACAAATCGGGGGCATGTATAAGGGGGATTTTCGGCGTAAATCTACCCTGTCGGAACATGGGTTTCGCCTGCCGTCCTGCATGGATAACCGTCCGTTGAAGTTCGAGGAATGGGATGCCATGCGCCCGCAGTCGGTGTTCGTTTCTGCCACCCCTCAGAAATGGGAGTTGCAACAATCGGGCGGTGTGTTTGTCGAACAAATCATCCGCCCCACAGGTCTGCTGGACCCGAAAATCGAGATCCGTCCAGTGGAAACGCAAGTCGATGATCTTCTGTCGGAAATTCGTATTGTTGCGCAAAAGGGCCAACGGATTCTGGTCACCACCCTTACCAAACGCATGGCCGAAGATTTGACTGAATACCTGCACGAACAGGGCATTCGTGTACGCTATATGCATTCGGATATCGACACGATTGAACGCATCGAAATTCTGCGAGATTTGCGTCTTGGCGTTTTTGATGTGCTGATTGGTATAAACCTTCTGCGGGAAGGGCTGGATATCCCCGAATGTGGTCTGGTTGCAATTTTAGATGCTGATAAAGAGGGATTTCTGCGCTCTGAAACCTCATTGGTGCAAACTATAGGGCGCGCCGCGCGTAATGAGGACGGGCGGGTGATTATGTATGGTGATCGCATCACCGGGTCGATGGAACGCGCGATTGGCGAAACGGATCGACGGCGCGAAAAGCAGCATGCCTATAATCTCAAACACGGGATAACTCCGGCAACTGTAAAGAAAAATGTTAAAGACGTGCTGGAGGGCCTGTTTCAGGGCGATACTGATCAATCTCGCGTTACTGCGAAGATCGATAAAGCAACGTTTGGCGAGAATTTGACCACCCATCTGGAGGCTCTGCGCAAAGACATGCGCGCCGCAGCCGAAAATCTGGAATTCGAAGAAGCCGCACGCCTGCGCGACGAAGTACAACGCCTTGAGGCCGTGGAACTTGCCGTCGCCAACGACCCGCTGGCCCGTCAATCGGCAATCGCGGCCGCCAGCGAAAATCGCAGTGGCAGATCATCGGCCGGCCGTGCGGGAACGACAGTGTTTAAAGGAAAAACGAAACGGCGGGGGTGACCCCTGTTTACTCCAACGGTAATCTTAGGGAGGTTGTGTCATCGGCCAGCATTGTCGTGCCATCAGGAAAAACGAGAGTCATTTTATTGTTGTCGATACGCACCTCTGTGACCAGATCGAAAACCGAGGCGGGACTGGTTTTGATCAACGCGTTATTCTGGAAACTTTCCACCTCAAAACTATACCGACCCGCCGGGGCAGTACCGCTGGCATCAAGCGCACCATTCCAGGTGAAAACCTGATCTTCAGGATCGAACTGTTGCCGGTAAACGGTCTGACCATCAACATCTTTCACCCGTAAATATGCCGTATCAGCCGTTGGATCCGCAGCAACGTTTACCTTGATTGGGGTGCTGTTAAATTGAGTGGCGCCGAAATGACGCACCTCTTTACCAATCCATTCTGCAAGACCGGTGGCCGGGCTGGCAGAAAATGCATTAATCAGCTCGGCCAATTGGTCATTCGTGCGAATCTGCTGTTCAACAGATGAAAAACTGGCAAGCTGTGCTACAAATTCCGTTGATTCCATCGGTTTTAACGGATCTTGATTGCGCATCTGCGCTGTGAGCAAGGTCAAAAACGTTTCAAAATCGTTTGTGCCGGTGGTCTCTTTGGCTTTTTGTGCGCCAGACGGGGTAAAAGCATTTGTGGCGGCGGTAGCATTTGCAACATTTTGCATAATAATAGTCCTTGATTATAGGCGAATATCCAGGCTGCCGTTTAGATTGTGAACAACAGTCGGCAATGCAGAATCATTTTGATCCTGCGTGATTTTAGTGGCGGTAAACTGGTCCCATTCCGGCTCAGATTCCGGATTATCCGTTTGGTTTTGGTGATCTGCAAAGCTCAGAGTTGCCCCCTCAAGCCCGGATTTCGCCAATTCTCTGGCTAAAATATCGGCGTTGCGGCGCAAAAACTCTGCCATATCAGGTTTTTCGGCTGTGATATGTGCGCTGATATTTGAGTCCGCCTGCGTGATGGAAATATGGATACGCCCAAGTTCAGGCGGATCAAGCCGCAGCTCAAATTTCCCTTCAGAAGTGTTGGTAACGGCGATAGAAATCTGGTTGATAATCCGCTGTGGCGACATGCGTGTCGTTTGCAAAACCTCCTGCAACATTGGCATGGCAGTGCTGGTGCTAATTACGCCAACAGTGGGTTGAATCATCAAAGTACTGTCGGAAATCTCGGCAAAACTTGCCTGTGAGAGCGCATTTGCAACCTGAATATCCATCAAGGGGCGCGTTGGTATATTTTGAACAGTTTTTGGCACAGGTATAACTGCAGGTTTTATGCGCCCCGCCGGGGCGACATCGGGCACAACTTTAATATCACGCGGGGGCGGTGCATCATGGTTTTTTGCAGGCTCTTTGATATTCTTTTCAAGAGCAGGTGTCGAAACCAGCATCGGTGGCGCAATATCTTTTACGATCTCAATACGGTTTTGGCTTTGCACTACTGTCGATATTTCGTGCTTAACGGTCGGCAAAACGTTGCGAATGAGGGGCTGAGCCTCCCCTTCCATTTTTTTCAAAATCGGCGGAGTGTCCGAAATTTCAGGCACTTTAGGTATAGATGTCAGAGGCGCAAGAACTTGCAAACCCTCTATTGGAACGGTGATATCATCGCGCGGTTGCACATCCTCAGGGACAGATACCGCAGTATTTTGGATAAGCTGCGCCCCTAAATCCTGCACCATTGTCAGCACATCTGATATACCCGCAGACCGTGGTTGAGCGATATCATCGCCTTCAAGCGGCAAAGTTTGGGGTAAAACATCAAGGCTAAATTCAATCTCCGAATCGCCGTCCGTTTCGCTGACAGGTACGTCTTTTGCAAGACTAGCGGTTAAAACCTCGAGAATATTCATATGCGTGTCCATCCTAGATTCGCGTCTAAAAGCCACTTTCGATCCGATTAGTTACGATTTCTTTACCGACGTGCGGCAAGTTAGGATCAATTGTATGTATTCGGAGCCTAAAATGGATATCGCCTTTCCCCCAATTCAACCAAGTTTACCTGCAAATTTGGCCAAGAACGAATCAGAGATTCGCGAGGTCGCCGTCGCATTAGAGGCCAGTTTTCTTTCGGAAATGCTAAAGCATGGTGGCCTTGGCAAGGCTCGTGACAGTTTTGGCGGTGGTGCTGGCGAAGACGCTTTTTCCAGCCTCTTAGTACAGGAACAAGCAACATTAATGGCTAAAAACGGCGGGATCGGCCTGGCCGAACATATCGTTAGCGCATTACTAAGGAGTACCGATAATGATTGATTCGTTCATGAATAAAAAACGGTTTCAGCAAATCCAAGAACTATTATTAGCAGAGCGTCAGAAAATTCTTGAAGGGCCCCTTACGGATATTGCCGTGCTGGCAGAAAAACGCGAAAAACTTGTTGAAACTTTGATGGAAAATGGTCCGGAAATTTCGCTGGCTAATCTGGAGGTTCTCAAACGCGAGTCCCAGCACAATCAACGCCTGTTACAGGCAAGTATTACTGGTATGAACGAGGCCCAAGCGATTATTGCCCAGCAACGTAAAGCCCAAACATCAATGGGTACCTATACGCAGGAAGGGCATCGTTTTGAGACCCCGACGCTGGCAGAAACCAATGATCGCAGGGCGTAATAGGAACAAGTTTAAGTATTTAAGATTTTGGCGTTAAGACTCTTTTATTAAACACATGCGATTTTGTTTTTGCGGCCACCATTGGTCGGCGCAGGGTCAAAAGAAATTACCTGCATACGTCAGAACGGCGATCACCTGTCACAATACGTGGCATAACTGAAACGCGATGTCGAATGCATCGCACGCCGAAGGAAAATATAATGTCTAGTATTCTTACCAATAACAGCGCGATGGTTGCGCTTCAAACTTTGAAAAGCATCAACGGTAACCTTGCGAAAACTCAAAGCGAGATTTCAACAGGTAAATCAATTGCTTCTGCAAAAGATAACTCTGCCGTTTGGGCCATTTCCAAAGTTATGGAATCCGATGTAAGCGGGTTTAAGGCGATTAGTTCTTCGCTGGCTCTGGGGCAGTCCACTGTGGCTGTTGCAACGGCTGGTGCCGAGCAAATCACGAATCTGCTTAACAGCATGAAAGAAAAAGTCGTGGCTGCAACGGGTGAAAACGTTGATAACGCCAAAATTACGGCTGATGTAGACGAGATGAAAAATCAGATCACATCTATCATCAATGCCGCTCAATTTAACGGTGCAAACCTGTTGAACACGGCTGGCGGTGATATCACCATTCTATCCTCTTTGGATCGGGATGCAGCTGGCGTTGTAACAGCATCTAATATTACTGTTGCGTCGGTGGACTTTCAAGCTGGTCTAGATTTGACTACGATTGACGTTAGCACGTCCGCTGCTGCGGATACATCGCTAGCGGCAATGGAAACCTTGATTCAAGCTGCTGTTGATGGCGCTGCGGCACTTGGTGCGTCGCAAACCCGTATCGAACAACAAAGTAGCTTTGTATCCAAACTTACGGATGCAATGAAGTCTGGTATCGGTGCCATGGTTGACGCGGATATGGAAGAGGCATCAGCTCGCCTCCAAGCCCTGCAAGTCCAACAACAGTTGGGTGTACAGTCGCTATCCATCGCCAACCAAGGCGCACAATCCATCCTGTCGCTGTTCAGGTAATACCTTCGATCCGGGCGGGGGTAATCTCGCCCGGGTCCCTTAATCAGCGCCATACCTGATCGAATGTCAGGTAGTAACAGGAGCATTCAGAATGAACATCGCGGCACTGGCTCAATCAGCCTACTCAAATGCACAAACTCCGATTAAAACCGAACGCAGTACGGAATATCAGGTTTTTGCCCGCATTACCCACCAGCTTTCAACGGCATCTGCTGAGGGTATTGAAAACTTTATAGAACTCGCATCGGCGATTCACGATAATCGGAAACTCTGGAATATATTGGCAGCTGACGTTGCCGAAGCAGAAAACGGGTTACCAAAGGAATTACGTGCGCAAATATTTTATTTGGCCGAATTTACGGAACACCACAGCCGCAAAGTCCTTGCCCGCGAGGCAAGTACAGCAGCACTCGTGGAAGTCAACACAGCAATTATGCGTGGTTTGCGGGCAAACCGCGAGGTGTCAACATGAGCGGCCTAGTTTTAAAGCTGCGCCCCGGAGAACGGATTTTAATCAACGGGGTAGTGATGGAAAACGGCGATCGCCGTGCAAAGCTCAACATATTGACTGCCGATGCACATGTTTTACGCCTGCGCGATGCAATCCATCCTGATGAAGCTAACACGCCCGTTCGACGCGTCTGTTATATCGCCCAAATGGTATTGGCCGGTGAAGCAGAACCGGCAAAAGGACGGTTACAACTGCTTAGCGGCATTGAACAACTCAGCCAAGTATTCACCGATTCTGACAGCCGTTCGCGGTTGAATTTGGCAACAGAAAACGTTGTTTCAAGCCGCTTTTATCCAGCGCTAAAGGCCCTTCGCGGACTTCTTGCGCGTGAACAGCGGCTTTTGGAGCAGGTACAATGAGTGGTTTCCAACCTACAGTTCCACTATCTGGCTACTCTGGGTGGCAGTTTCTTGTGCGCACGGCTGACACGCAAAAAGCAGCATTTGATAACTCGGCGCAAATGCAGCGCGATATTGCTTATTTTAAAGAAAACATTGGTAAGGCGACAACGGCCAAGGATCTGGTCAGTGATTATCGCCTCTTGAAAATCGCCCTTGGGGCGTTTGGGTTGGATGATGACATTGGCAAAAAGGCCTATGTTCTAAAGGCGCTGGAAGAAGGTACGGACTCTGACGATGCATTCGCCAACCGGATTGTCGATAAACGGTACCGCCAGTTTGCCAAGGCTTTTGGTTATGGCAATATTCTCGGGGCCAAGGTCGGGCAATCAAACTTTGCCGACAACATCCTTACATCTTATAAAACGCGTCAGTTCGAGATTGCAGTCGGTGATAGCAATCAATCCATGCGGCTTGCCATGAGTTTTACTCGCGAAATTCCTACTTTTGCAAATTCCAACAATCCGGATCAGGCTGCTTGGTTTGAAATAATGGGAAATCCGCCCCTTAAAAAGATATTTGAGACAGCATTTGGGCTGCCACGTACCTTTGGTGCTATTGATATCGACAGGCAACGCCAAATTTTTAAGGAGAAATCCGAGAAAATGTTCGGTAGCAGCTCACTTGAGGTATTTAAAGACCCCGCGAATATTGAAAAATTGCTTCGAACATTCTTTGTACGCAAACAAATTGCCGAAGGGCCAAGCAGTACCGCGCCGGGTTCGACCGCACTGACGTTATTGCAAAATGCAGCCAGCGGGATGAATAGCCTATTCCAATCTCGCTTGTGATGTTTCAACTTTCGTAAACAGTTGGTGGATTTCCGTATCTGGATCCACAATTTTAGCAAGCTCTGCAAAACTATCTGCGGTTGGCTCTGCAATATTTCTGGCGAAAAACGCATCCAGTTTAGGCCATAAATCAATAGCCATATCTATCTCGCTGTCAGAACCTGCGGCATACAACCCTGTTTGCACCATCGGCGCCGCCTTTTCATATGTACTGACAATTTTTCGGGCGCGATCCAACAGTGCATTTTCCTCGGCCGTAGCGATTGTTGGCAGGCTGCGCGACACACTGCGATTTGTGTCAATCGCAGGGAAACGCCCGCGTTCTGCAATCTCACGGTCAAGCACAACATGTCCATCCAAAACACCGCGGGTAATATCGGCCACGGGTTCTTCCATGTCTGAACCCGCAACAAGAACCGAGAAAATCGCCGTGATATCCCCCATGCCTTCAGGCCCAGGGCCAGCGCGTTCGGCCAAACCGGCAATCAGATTCGCGGTTGAGGGCGGATAAGCCCGAAGGCTCGGTGCTTCGCCAGCGGTAAGTGCCACCTCGCGGTGCGCTTCGGCAAAACGGGTGACGGAATCCATTAATAATAAAACATGGCGCCCGCGGCTTTGGAAATATTCTGCCACGGCCATTGCCATCCAGGCTGCGCGGCGTTTTACCAATGGCGATTGATCCGAAGTGGCCGCGATAACGATCGCGCGCTTCATGCCCTCAGCCCCAAGAACGGTTTCCGTAAATTCACGTAATTCACGCCCGCGTTCGCCAATAAGGGCAATAACGGCGATGTCAGATTCAAGTCCGCGGGCCATTTCGGCCAATAACGAAGATTTACCGACACCAGATCCGGCAAAAATACCGATTCGTTGTCCACGCGCGATAGGCAAAACTGTGTTAAAAACAGCTAATGATGTGTTTAAACGCGGTCCTAATGCGCGGCGTTTTGTGGCTTTGGGCGGGGCGCGGCGTAAGGGAACGCTAGCCTCGCCGCGAAACAACGGGCGCCCATCGAGAGGCTGTCCAAATGCATCAATTATCCGCCCTACCCAACTGTCTGACGGGCGGATACCAACAGGTTTTTCCAGCTCTACTGCGTCACCAATTGCGACACCATCACTGGGCCCATAAGGCATAATTAACACGTGATTTGGGAATAATGCGATAACTTCACCACTAATAAATTCCCCATCGCGTTTGCGAATATTAATCTGATCCCCGACGTGTCCGTGAAAGGACAGACCGCCAACACGAATCGCGGCTGGCTCCACCGCGACGATGCGCCCAAAATGGCGGACTGCCGGAATTTCGCGCAATGCCGTTTCCAGCGGTTTGAAGTCAAAAAACATAAAAATTCCTCTCAACAGGGTTTGCTTACCTTTTGTTCATCAAAACTAGTTAAGAATCACCTTACAAACCCGAGGGAGAAGCCCCGAGATGAAATTTGATATTGGAATTTTGCGTATGGCCAACGATTTGGCCGTCCATGCTGCAGCTCGTCAGGCCGTGATATCCGAAAATATCGCCAACGCCGATACGCCTGGATATAAAGCCCGCGACATCACCTCATTTTCTGACAATCTTGTTGAGACGGCACCCGCCCCCAAAGCTATGCGCCCGATGCGCGCCGGACATTTACCAATAAATACCGACATGCAGAATTATGATATTTTCGAGGATGCGGCGTTTGGCGCAGAATCCCCCAACGGCAACACTGTTTCCCTTGAGGATCAGATGGTACGGGCTGCCGAGGTGCGCCAGCAACATCAGTTAGCGTTAGGGATTTATAAAAAGTCGATGGATATTTTACGCGCCGGCATGGGCCGTATCAGGTAGATGAGGTGAGTTTATGAGTGATCTTTTAAAAACAATGGCCTCCAGTGTCAGTGGCATGGCAGCACAATCGGCGCGTCTGCGGCTGGTGTCCGAAAACATCGCCAACGCCGATACACCGGGATATCGGCGAAAACTGGTGCCATTTGAGCAGGTTCTGGAAGGTCACGGACAAGCTGGTGCCGTCAGAACCGGCAGGATGCATCTTGATACTTCCGAACTTGAAAGCGTCTATCAACCCAGCCACCCGATGGCTGATGAGGATGGATATTACCAAGGTTCAAACGTTAACATGATGCTCGAAATTGCGGATGCCCGAGAGGCGCAGCGTTCTTATGAGGCCAATTTGAAAATGTTTGATCAGGCCCGCCAAATGACATCTTCCTTACTTGAACTTCTCCGTCGCTAGAAAGGCGAAATCATGGATAAAACAGCACATATTGCCTCACAGCTTTACACGAATGCGCAGAATGTTGCGCGCCCGGAAAAGGCGGAATCCGCCGACTCAAATATGTTCGCGCAAATCGCAACGGATTTCATGCAAACCATGCAGGCTGGCGAAAAAACTGCCGCCGCCGGTATGATTGGAACGGCCGATGCGCATTCCGTTGTGCAGGCGCTTGCAGCCAGCGAACTGGCGATTGAAACAGCGGTAACCGTGCGTGATAAGGTCGTTGAGGCTTATCAGGAAATTCTGAGAATGCCGGTCTGATGGGCGAAGCTGAGGTTCTTGATGTTCTGCGCGAAGGCCTGTGGGTTGCCCTGATTGCGGCCTTGCCGGTTCTATCTATCGCGCTGACGGTTGGTCTGGCGATTGGCCTGTTTCAGGCGCTTACATCTATTCAAGAAATGACCCTGACATTCGTTCCAAAATTGGCGGCGATTGTCGCAGTTTTCTGGGTTTCCATGGGGTATTCCGGCCAACTTTTGGTAAACTTCTACAAAGATCAAGTGATCGATCACATCGCGCGCGGATTTTGAGAAAATATTAACCCCCGGCGTGCATAACGATTCTGTAACGGCAAGAATTGCTATATATAAGAGGTATCAGATATGGACACATCGGGATATATTGCCCTGACGCGTCAAACCGGTTTGCTAAAGGAAATGCAAACGGTGGCAAATAACATCGCCAATATCTCTACGTCTGGATTTCGCCGCGAAGGTGTTGTCTTTGCCGAGGCCGTTCAGGCGCTCGATGCTGAGGGTGGTGGCATTTCTATGACCACCGCACGTGGCCGTTTTACCGATGCGCTTTCCGGCAGTATGACCCAAACTGGTGGTACCTTCGATCTCGCCATCGACGGACCGGGATTTTTCATGGTTGAAACACCACTTGGCGAACGTCTTACCCGTGCAGGTACTTTCACCCCAAACGGTGAGGGTGATCTGGTTACTTTGACCGGATACCGCGTGCTGGATTCTGGCGGTGCCCCAATTTTTATCCCCCCTGATGCGGGCAATATTGGCGTGTCTGAGGATGGCACAATGTCCGCAAATGGCAAACTTTTGGCGCAAATCGGTATTTTTGAGGTTGAAAACCCGCAAATGATGCTGCGCGAAGACGGTGTTATGTTTTTGTCTGAAACTGAGGCCCTGCCGGCTGAAAATTCCCGTGTCAAACAGGGGTTTGTTGAGGGTTCAAACGTTAATCCGGTTATCGAAATCGCCCGTATGATTGAAGTGCAGCGCGCTTATGAGCTTGGGCAAAACCTGCTTGATGCCGAAGATAAACGTATCCGCACCAGCATCAAAACCCTCGGTCAATCCTAGTATAAGGAGAATGTTATGAACGCCCTAAAGATTGCAGCAACCGGAATGGCCGCCCAACAAATGCGGGTCGAAGTGATTTCCAATAACCTCGCAAATATGAACACAACTGCCTATAATGCAAGGCGTGCCGAATTCTCTGACCTGCATTATCAGCAAATCCAGCGCGCCGGCACAATCAGCGCCTCGGATGGTTCCGTTTTGCCAGCAGGCGTGCAG
Source organism: uncultured Rhodobacterales bacterium (assembly GCA_964429065.1). Taxonomy (GTDB): domain Bacteria; phylum Pseudomonadota; class Alphaproteobacteria; order Rhodobacterales; family Rhodobacteraceae; genus NORP23. The sequence goes on along the minus strand of CAYSAZ010000020.1, from coordinate 2,338 downwards.
CTTGGCATGGGCGTACGCCCCTCGGCTGTAGCGATGGATGTGTCCCAAGGGACTGTAAAACAAACCGGCGGACTGTTGGATGTCGCCATTGAAGGTGCCGGATATCTGGAAATATCGCTGCCCTCGGGTGGCGCTGCCTATACACGCGATGGTGCGCTTAAGCTGACAGGCGATGGGCAGGTAGTGACCTCGGACGGTTATCCGATCGTTCCCGATATCACCATCCCCGATGATGCCCGCGACATATCCATCAACGCAAGCGGTGAGATTTATGCCTATTTTTCTGGTCAGGTTGACGCCCAATTGCTTGGTCAATTGACGCTGGCAGGTTTCACCAATGAAAAGGGTCTGGAGGCGATTGGCGGTAATCTTTACATTGAAACCGCTGCTTCGGGCACCGCACGGGTTGGCGAGGCGGGTGTCGATGGTTTGGGGAATTTTCGCCAGGGTTATCTTGAGCAAAGCTCTGTTGATGCCGTGCGCGAAATTACCGAGCTGATCGAGGCCCAGCGCGGTTATGAACTGAACGCCAAAGTAATCACTGCTGCGGACCAAATGCTGGGTGCAACGACGCAAATCAGATGATCAGAACTTTCCTCATAACCCTGGCCTTGCTGATATGCAGCACGCAGGCATACGCGCAAACCGTAGTTGCATCGGGCCCCATCCGCGCGCGTGCTATCATCAGTGAAACCGATATAACCCTGCTGGCCAAAACCATAACCGGCGCCATTGAGGACGCCGCTTTTGTCATCGGTATGGAGGCCCGCGTAAACCTCTACCCCGGCCGCCCGATCCGTTTTTCTGACATCGGTCCACCCGCAATTCTTGAGAGAAACCAGTTCGTTACGATGGTTTACAACACAGGAGCACTGGCCATCACAGTTGAGGGGCGTGTTTTGGAACGCGGAGGGGTTGGCGAGCGTGTGCGGGTTATGAACATGGATTCGCGGGTAACAGTGATTGGCCGGGTGATGGAAAACGGCACCGTTGAGGTTGGATTATGAGAATTCATTTTAGCTTTATAATAATTTCCCTGCTGATCTTGCCATCCTGCGAGCGCCTGGCGAATGTCGGACAGCCTCCACAGATGAGCATGATCAGCAATCAGGATTCTTACGTTTCTCCGGACCGTGTGGCCATTGCCGTGCCCCCCCCGACAATGCCGCGCCGCGCTTATAGTCAAGGGTCTTTATGGAACGCTGGCCCGACTTCACTGTTCGGAGACAGGCGTGCGCAATATCTTGGGGATATCATGACGGTCGTTATCGAAATCGATGATAAAGCCCAGATATCCAACCGTTCCGGGCGCAGTCGCTCGGGTTCTGAAGTGGCAAGTATTGGCGCATTGATGGGTATTCCCAAAGTTGTCGAAGGCTTTCTTCCAGAAGGAACAAACCTTAATCCTGCCGCCGATTTTTCCTCAACCTCATCATTTGCGGGTGATGGCACGGTTGCCAGAAACGAAAAAATTACCTTACGGGTTGCCGCCACGGTGGTTGATGTATTGGCAAATGGACATCTTGTTGTACGCGGCTTGCAAGAGGTGCGCGTGAATTTTGAGCTACGAGAGCTGCAAATTGCCGGAATTGTACGCCCGGAAGATATCTCACGGCGCAATGAAATTACCTATGATAAAATCGCTGGCGCACGAATTTCATACGGTGGGCGTGGTCAGATAACAGACGTGCAGCAGCCGCGTTATGGACAACAAATATTTGAAATTATTTCACCGCTTTAGAGGATAATATGGCGAAAATACTCCCCATTCTGTTAATAGTCATTGGTCTTGCAGGCGGAATTGGCGCCGGCTTGTTTTTACGCCCCGCCTCTGAATCTGCTATGGAAGATACCGCCTGCGAGGATGCACATGGTTGCGAGCCCGCCGCGGACGATCATGCCGAGCCGGCACCTTCGGGTGGTGGCGGGCATGGTGCAGCTGAAGAAAGCGATGATGCAAGTTATATAAAGCTAAGCAAACAGTTTGTTGTGCCAGTATTAAAGGCCGGTAAGGTCTCTGCACTGATTGTCATGTCCTTATCGCTCGAAATTGAGCCTTCACTCAGAGATACTGTATTTTCCAAAGAGCCAAAGTTGCGCGATGCATTGCTTCAGGTGATGTTTTTACACGCAAATTCTGGAGGATTTGAAGGGCAGTTTACGGGTGGCGAAAAAATGAGTGACCTGCGCGGCTCCTTGAAAGAGGCCGCACGCAAAATCCTTGGTAACTCTGTATTTGATGTGCTCGTCACTGATATTTTACGCCAAGATGTATGATTTATCTAGGGGCTGCTGACGTTCAGCTAAGTTCAATTAATGTTGCCGCCAGTGAGATGAA
>CAYSAZ010000019.1:0-31047 GCA_964429065.1 uncultured Rhodobacterales bacterium | reverse complement strand
AGATGTTATCAACAAAGAACAGCACGTCAGCACCGGTTTCATCGCGGAATTGCTCAGCCAATGTCAGACCAGACAGCGCCACACGCATACGCGCCCCCGGAGGTTCGTTCATCTGGCCGTAAACCAGCGCGATTTTACTGTCTTCCAAACTGTCAGGCACAATAACACCGGATTCAATCATCTCGTGATAAAGGTCATTACCTTCACGGGTCCGCTCGCCAACGCCAGCGAACACAGACACGCCCGAGTGCACTTTAGCAATGTTGTTGATCAATTCCATAATCAGAACGGTTTTGCCAACACCCGCACCACCGAACAGACCGATTTTACCACCCTTGGTATAAGGGGCCAGCAGATCAACCACTTTGATGCCGGTTACCAAAATTTCAGATTCTGTAGATTGCTCTGAAAATTCCGGCGCATCCCCGTGAATAGAGCGGCGATCCTTGGTCTTGATCGGGCCTTTTTCATCCACTGGATCGCCGATCACATTCATGATCCGGCCCAGTGTGGCCGTGCCAACAGGCACTGAAATCGTGTCGCCGGTATCCGTAACCTTGGCACCGCGCACCAACCCCTCAGAGGAATCCATCGCGATAGTACGCACCGTATTTTCCCCAAGGTGTTGTGCCACCTCAAGGATCAGCGGGTTACCGTTATTGCTTGTTTCCAGCGCATTAAGAATCGCGGGCAACGTATCTTCGAATTGAACATCGACGACCGCCCCGATAACCTGTGTAATTTTACCTACAGCTTTAGCCATTTTGGTTTCTCCAGTTCTCAGAGCGCCTCTGCGCCCGAAATAATCTCAATAAGTTCATTGGTAATCGCTGCCTGACGGGACCGGTTGAATTGGATCGTCAGATTGTCGATCATATCGCCGGCATTACGGGTGGCGTTATCCATTGCAGACATCCGCGCACCTTGTTCCGATGCCCCGTTTTCCAACAAAGCCGTAAATACTTGTGTGGTCAGCGAGCGGGGCAAAAGACTGGCGAGGATCTCATCCTCATCCGGTTCATAGTCATAGCTTGGGGCCACATCATTGCTGTCCGCATCCGCAAACACCGCAGGGATAAGCTGCTGTGCTGTTGGAATTTGTTCCACAACATTTTTGAAACGGTTGAAAAAGATCGTAGCTACGTCAAATTCACCGGCATCAAAGCGCGTTAGAACATCCTCGGAAACATCTTTGGCATTAACATAACCAACGTTTTTGACCTCGGACATATCAACGTGCCGCAGCATAATATCGCCATACTCACGCTTTAGCTGTTCGCGACCTTTTTTGCCGACCGTGATTATTTTGACGATCTTGCCCGCCGCCAGCAACGCACGGGCATGGGCCCGCGCCATTTTCACGATAGAGGAATTAAACCCACCGCAAAGGCCACGTTCAGAGGTTGCTACAACCAGCAGATGCACCGCATCTTTGCCGGTTCCAGCCAATAAACGCGGGGCTGTGGGGCTGTTGGCAGCCCCTTTTGCCAAGTTTCCAAGAACCGCGTTCATCTGCACCGCATAAGGGCGGGCTGCTTCGGCGGATTCCTGGGCACGACGGAGTTTCGCCGCCGCAACCATCTGCATGGCCTTGGTGATCTTGCGCGTTGACTTAACGCTCTCGATCCTAGTTTTCAGGTCTTTGAGGTTCGCCATTGGCGTAACTCCTTTACCTTCAGGCCAAAATTACGCGAAATCTTTCGCAAACGATTCAATGGCTGCTTTAACAGCATCTTCCAGATCACCTTTGACCTTGCGGTCATTATCCGTGATATCCGCCAGCAGATCAGCATTCTTGGCGCGCAAATGCGTCAATAAACCAGATTCAAACCGGGTCACATCATTTACCGCAACCTTGTCGAGATAGCCCTTGGTTCCCGCATAGATCACGATCACCTGCTCAGCGTTGGTTAGGGGCGAATACTGCGGCTGTTTCAACAGCTCGGTCAGACGCGCACCACGATTGAGCAGCGCTTGCGTTGAAGCATCAAGGTCCGATCCAAACTGGGCAAAGGCCGCCATCTCGCGATATTGTGCCAATTCCAACTTGATCGACCCCGCTACAGATTTCATGGCGTTTGTTTGCGCAGACGATCCCACACGCGACACGGACAGACCTGTATTCACTGCCGGGCGAATACCTTGGTTGAACAAGTCGGTTTCAAGGAAAATCTGGCCATCCGTGATCGAAATCACGTTTGTTGGAATAAACGCCGAAACGTCACCGCCTTGGGTTTCAATGATCGGCAAAGCAGTCAGAGAGCCAGAGCCGTTATCCTCGTTCAATTTGGAGGACCGCTCAAGTAGACGTGAGTGCAGATAGAAAACATCGCCCGGATAGGCTTCGCGGCCAGGTGGGCGGCGCAGCAGCAACGACATTTGACGATACGAAACCGCTTGTTTGGACAGATCATCATAAATGATCAGCGCATGGCGTCCGTTGTCGCGGAAATGTTCCGCCATAGAGGTTGCGGCGTAGGGTGCCAGAAACTGCATCGGCGCAGGCTCGGACGCGGTTGCGGCCACAACGATTGTATATTCCATCGCCCCGGATTCTTCGAGCTTTTTAACCAACTGCGCAACGGTCGAACGCTTTTGCCCGATCGCCACATAAACACAGTAAAGTTTTTTGTATTCATCATCACCGGCCGCATCATTATAGGCTTTTTGGTTCAGAATTGCATCCAGCGCCACCGCCGATTTTCCGGTTTGACGATCCCCGATGATCAGCTCGCGCTGGCCACGGCCAACGGGGATCAGGGCGTCCACGGATTTGATGCCGGTTGCCATAGGTTCGTGCACGGATTTACGCGGGATGATGCCCGGCGCTTTAACGTCCGCCACGGAACGGGTTTTGGTTTTGATCGGGCCTTTGCCGTCAATCGGATTGCCCAGACCATCAACAACACGCCCCAAAAGCGCATCGCCTGTCGGCACATCCACGATGGCCTTGGTGCGTTTTACCGTGTCACCTTCTTTGATGTCACGGTCAGAACCAAAGATAACAACACCAACGTTGTCGACCTCCAGGTTCAGGGCCATTCCGCGGATACCACCGGGGAATTCAACCATTTCACCGGCTTGAACGTTATCAAGGCCATGCACACGTGCGATACCGTCACCAACGGAAAGCACACGACCAACTTCGGCAACTTCGGCGTCTTGGCCAAAGTTTTTGATCTGCTCCTTGAGGATTGCAGAAATTTCTGCCGCTTGGATGCTCATTATCCGACCTCTTTCATTGCGTTTTGAAGATTTGCGAGTTTCGAAGCAATCGACGTATCAATCATTTTCGAACCCATTTTAACAATAAGGCCGCCGATGATATCTTCATCGACGGACATATTAATCGTGACGTCCTTGCCAACACTTTTCTTAAGCGCCTTGGCCAGGCTTTCTTGTTGTGCCTTGGTCAGGGCTTTGGCCGCTGTAACCTCGGCTGTAACTTCACCGCGCGCCGCAGCAGCCAGCGCCTTGACACCGACAATCAGGGCAGGCAACGCAAACAGACGGCGCTTTGAAGACATTAGGGCAACCGTGTTGCTGACTTGCGTACCCAAACCCATTTTTTTGCATACATCCGCCATAACGGCGCTTTGTTGTTCGCGGGAATAAATCGGCGAGGAAATCAGGTCCGTCAGCTCTGCACTGCAATCAAGTGCGGCTGCCAATGCGTCAAGATCACTCTCAACAGCCTTGAGTTTTTTGCCTTCAGTGGCAATTTCGAAAAGCGCTGTCGCATAGCGACCGGCAATCCCCGATGTTAGTGAACTTGCGTCAGACACGTAAACCCTTCCGATCTGGCTGGCCGACCCGATGTGGGCCTGGCGTATGGTCTTTCGGGCTTATGATTAAACCCTTTGAAATCCGCGCGGTGATAGCAGAGGTATCGCCCATAGGCAAGGCATCGCCTATGTTTAAGTGTTATTTTTTTTACTATAAATTTCAATGCTTAAGCCTGATCAGGCACAGGCCTGCGACGCTTTGCGCACCAAAAATTCCCCCTATTTCAAGCGATTAGACATTTTTGCCGGAATACCCCGGTGTATTATCATCGAATCTTTGCTGACTGTCGCGTGCAAACGGCTTAATCTGCGCCATTTTTCTGGCTTAGCGCCGGTTTTGGCTTCTTGATCCCTTCCAGCACCCCTAAAGGTTTTTTCACCGCCTCGCGCAGGCCGCTGTTCGGTTTGGCATATATTTGTTTACTCGCTTCCACCAGCAACGCCCCCGCCGCCATGCGGGTTTCCAGTCGTTTGCCGATAACCTCCCACAGGCGCGCCGATTTCAGCCAATAGCGTTTTTGGCTGGGCGCGCCGTAAAGGGCTGACACGTGGCGTTCAGGCTGAAAACGGTGTTTGCGCAATTGCGTTTCAAGCTGTGACAGGCTGTAGGGGCGCCCATACCCAAAGGGCGTGGCCTCGCTGCGCGCCCAAAGGCCTGAACGATTTGGCACGATAAAAACCACCTGCCCGCCCGGTGCCAGCACCCGCCAGATTTCATTAAGCAGCGCATCGGGATGCCCGCAGGTCTCCAACCCGTGCCCCACCACCAGACGATCAATAAAACCTGCCGGAACCGGCCAGTTATATTCCTCGATCAAAACCGACAGATTGGTCTCGCCGGGGGGCCAGTGCATAACACCCTGTTGGCCCGGCATCAAATTAAGCACACGTGCTGAATTGTGCAAAAACGGCCGCAAAAACGGTGCGGCAAAACCGAAACCGGCCACCACTTGCCCCTGTGTTTCAGGCCAAAGACCACGCAAAGCCTCTTGCAATGAACGCTGGGCAGAGCGGCCAAGCGAAGTGCGGTAATAAAACGCCCTGAGATCGATAACATCCAAATGCATTGCATCACCCTAACGGATAGTTCAGACTTGCGTAAAGCAAAAGGAGCCGTCATGACCCTGCTTATTCACACCATCCCCTGCCTAAGTGACAATTATGCCTTTTTGGCGCAGGATCAAGCCACGGGTAAAATTGCCCTGATTGATGCCCCCGAAGCCGCACCAATTCTGGCGGCCCTGGATAAGCTTGGCTGGACGCTGGATATAATCCTGATCACCCATCACCACCCCGATCATATCGATGGCTTGCCCGCCCTTCGCAGCGAATTCAGCCCCGTGATCGTTGGTGCGGCGGCCGACGCCCACCGCTTACCGCCACTCGATATTGCCGTGGCTGAGGGTGACGCAGTTAATATTGGCGAAAGCGCCGGGCATGTGCTGGATGTATCTGGCCACACGCTTGGCCATATCGCCCTGCATTTCCCCGGGGCCAACGCCGTATTCACCGCTGACAGCCTGATGGCGCTTGGCTGTGGCCGCCTGTTTGAAGGCACGCCGGCGATGATGTGGAACAGCCTGTCCAAACTTGCGGCACTACCTGCGGATACAATCGTTTATTCAGGGCATGAATATACTGCCAGTAATGCAAAATTCGCCCTGACGATTGAGCCGGATAATCTGGCATTGCAAACGCGCAGTCAGGACATTACCACAGCCCGCGCAGCGAGGCGTGCAACCGTTCCTTCCAGCTTGTTAAGCGAGCTTGCAACCAATCCGTTTCTGCGCGCCCATCTGCCTGAGGTGAAATCTGCACTGCATATGCAAGATGCCGATGATGTCACCGTTTTTGCTGAAATCCGGCGGCGAAAAGACAATTTCTGAAGGAAATACGCAATCTGCACCTAGATTTTACCAGATTTTTAATAAATCTCGGTACTTTCCTCTTGAACATCGGTAAATAAACCCGAAATTTAGGATTAACGGGTATACCCCTTAAGCTGTGATCATCTTTCACAGTACGGTTGCAAAGGAAACGCACAATGCCATCATTTTCCAGCACGCTTGAAGCCGCAATTCATCAGGCATTGGCGCTTGCAAATGAACGCAAACACGAATTTGCCACACTGGAACATCTGTTGCTAACGCTTACCGATGAACCAGAAGCCGCGCGCGTCATGACCGCCTGCGGGGTTGATTTAAACAGCCTGCGCGCCTCCCTTGTCGAATATATCGACGCCGAACTGGATTCGCTGGTATCGGATGTTGATGGCTCTGAGGCGACACCAACCACAGGCTTTCAACGGGTAATCCACCGCGCCGCAATCCATGTGCAAAGCGCTGGCCATAACGAGGTGACGGGGGGCAATGTTTTAGTGGCTATGTTTGCCGAACGCGAAAGCCATGCGGCGTATTTTTTGCAAGAACAAGATATGACCCGCTATGACGCCGTTAATTTTATCAGCCACGGGGTCGCCAAAGACGCGCGTTATGGTGAGGAACGTTCGGTCCAAGGAACCGAAGGCGCGTATGAAAGCACCGAGGCGCCTGCAGAAAAATCAGAAGAAACCGCGCTGGAAAAATACTGTGATGACCTTAATCAAAAGGCCAGAAACGGCGATGTTGACCCACTGATCGGGCGCGTGCATGAAGTGGACCGTTGTATTCAGATCCTGTGCCGTCGCCGCAAAAACAACCCGCTTTTGGTCGGGGATCCCGGGGTTGGAAAAACCGCGATTGCCGAAGGTTTGGCGCGCAAAATTATCGACGAAGAGGTCCCTGATGTTTTAAGTAACGCCACGATCTTTTCCCTTGATCTTGGCGCACTTTTGGCCGGAACCCGTTATCGTGGCGATTTTGAGGAACGTCTAAAGGCGGTGATGAAAGAACTTGAAGATCACGATGACGCAATCATGTTTATTGATGAAATTCATACGGTTATCGGGGCAGGCGCGACCTCTGGCGGGGCCATGGATGCCTCCAATATCCTGAAACCGGCGTTGCAAAGTGGCAAGCTGCGCTGCATGGGATCAACGACGTATAAGGAATTTCGCCAACATTTCGAAAAAGATCGCGCGCTTTCGCGCCGTTTCCAGAAAATTGACGTGAACGAGCCAAGTATCCCGGATTCCATCAAAATCCTTATGGGCCTGAAACCCTATTTTGAGGAACACCACCATATTCGCTATACCAATGACGCCATAAAATCTGCCGTTGATCTGGCGGCGCGTTATATTCATGACCGCAAGTTGCCCGACAAAGCCATTGACGTGATCGATGAGGCCGGTGCCGCGCAGATGCTGGTGCCCGAAAGCAAACGGCGCAAAACCATTGGGGCGCGGGAAATTGAAGGGGTTGTCGCCAAGATAGCCCGCATCCCGTCGAAAAATGTCTCTAAGGATGATGCGGCAGTTCTGAAAGACCTCGACAAAAACCTCAAACGGGTGGTGTTTGGCCAAGATGTTGCGATTGACGCGCTGGCTTCGGCGATCAAATTGTCACGTGCCGGTCTGCGCGAGCCAGAAAAACCCATCGGCAACTACCTGTTTGCCGGGCCGACCGGTGTCGGGAAAACCGAAGTTGCCAAACAACTGGCCGACACATTAGGCGTGGAATTGCTGCGCTTTGATATGTCCGAATATATGGAAAAACACGCCGTTTCCCGCCTGATTGGCGCCCCTCCGGGGTATGTCGGGTTTGATCAAGGCGGCTTGCTGACAGACGGTGTTGACCAACACCCGCACTGTGTTTTGCTGCTTGATGAGATCGAAAAAGCACATCCGGATGTCTTTAATATCCTGTTGCAGGTCATGGATCATGGTAAATTGACCGACCATAACGGCAAGAAAATTGATTTTCGCAATGTTGTGTTGATCATGACCACCAACGCCGGTGCTGCTGAGCAGGCGAAAGAGGCGATCGGCTTTGGCAAAGCGCGGCGGGAGGGCGAAGACACGGCCGCAATCGAACGCACTTTCACCCCAGAATTCCGCAATCGTCTGGACGCGGTCATCAGTTTTGGCGCGCTGCCCAAAGACGTTATTATGAAGGTTGTCGACAAGTTTATCTTGCAACTTGAGGCCCAGTTAATGGACCGCAATGTTACCTTTGATCTATCCACCGAAGCTGCCGCATGGTTGGCCGACAAAGGCTATGACGACCGGATGGGCGCGCGTCCACTTGCCCGTGTCATCCAGGAGCACATCAAAAAACCGCTGGCCGAAGAACTGTTGTTTGGCAAGCTCACCAAAGGTGGTTTGATCAAAGTCGGGGTGAAAGATGGGCGGATCGATCTGATCATCGACGAGCTGCCCAAAGTGCGGATCACAAAAAAGAAAACCCCCTTGCTAACGGTGAAATAACCTCTGCGTTTTAAGTTATTTTTCCGTTAGTTTCAGCTCAATACGCCGGTTTTGTGCCAATGCCCCTGGGCTGTCGCCATCCGTGAGCGGTTGAAACTCACCAAACCCCGTGGCGGCCAAACGGTTGGCGGGAATACCTTCATGATCAATCAGGTATTTCACCACCGATAAGGCCCGGGCTTGCGATAGTTCCCAGTTATCACTAAACGCCGATCCACGCCCAATCTGGATTTTATCCGTGTGCCCATCTACACGCAAAACCCAGTTTATCTCAGACGGGATTTCTTCGCCAATATCACGAATGACCTCGGCAACTCGCGCGATTTGTGCCTTGCCACGCGCCCCAAGCTCTGCGGAACCCGGCGCAAACAGAACCTCTGAGGAAAACACAAACCGATCGCCAACCACCTGCACGCCCTCGCGTTCGCCCAAAACTGCACGCACACGCCCGAAAAATTCGGATCGGAAACTGCGCAGATCAACTGCCTCGGCCTCAAGACGTTCACGTTCGCGCGCCTCTAATGTCGCGCGCACCTTTTGCTCGGCGGCTACCCGCGCCAAGGCCGCATTCAAATCCGTGCCAAGCGTTTGCAATTGCACATTTGCCTGGCGGTCTTTTTCCGCTGATTCGTCCAAAACCGTCTGTAAATTTCCAAGCTGCTGGCGCAATGCCGCCGTTTGCTGGTTCAACAATGCCACCTGACGTCGCGCTTCATCTGATATTTCACGCTCATCCGCCAACAGATTTTTAGCCTGCGCCAAAAGCGCTTTTTGGCGGGTGATTTCTGTCACGCTTTCCTGCTGGGTTGCCCCCAGGTTTTTCTGCGCAGCCTCTGCTGCTGCCAGCAAAGTCAACGTATCCTCAGCTTTGCGGCGCTGTTCCTCAAGCGCCAAAGTCATCGCTGTCAGTTCCGTATCAGCGCCTGCAAGACGCGCGCGTAATGCTTCGGCAGCTGCGGCTTCAACAATGCGGGCTTTTTCTGCACCACTCAGAGTTTCGAGTGCAACATTTGTATCCTCGACCTTGGTCTCCAAATCTGCGATCAACGCTTCCAACGCCTCGGCCTTGGCGGCTGCGAAACGTGCCTCAACCGCGCTGATTTCAATCTCCGAGCGGGCCCGCGCCAGTGCCAGTTCAGCCGCCTCTTTGGCGCTAATCTCTTGATCACGCACAGCTTCCAAATCGGAAATACTGGCGGTTTGCGCGGTAACCTGTTGTTCAAAAAGCACAATCCGCGCCGCTGCCTCATCACGCTCATTGTTAATGGATGTGATCAGCGTTGCCTGAAGCTGCATATCATTCTGAGCTGTGCTCAGACTGTCCGTAAGCGCCGCGCCGCGTTGGCGTTCAAGCCCCAGTGCATCGGCCAAACCGGATATTTGCGCGTTCAAATCGCTTAGCTCGGCTTCCTGATTTGTAATCTTTTCTTCCTGTCCTGTGATCGTCTCTTCCTGGCCTGTAACGGTTTCACGCAGGGCAAATTGTACGATCATAAAAATGGTTAGAACAAACATCACAACCAGCAATAATGCAGTCATTGCATCGACAAAACCCGGCCAAATATTGGCAGCAAGGCGTGTCCCTGATCGACGTGAAAGCGCCATTTTTAATCCTTGCCCGCGTCAACGGCTTGTTGCAACGTATAGATCAAGGTCGCCAAATCCTGACGGATTTCCGAAATAGAATCCTGACGCCCGGCCGAGATTTCCTCAAGCACGCGCAACAATTGCACATCAATATTTCGCAACCGCATCCGGCTTTCGGCGTCACCACTGTCACCGGCTTCAGACGCTTGTTTCTGCAAAGCTTCCAGCATCTTTTCCTGCCCCACAGCGATGCGTTCAAATATTGCCGGATCACTGGTGGCTTGCATGCCGCGAGGCTGATTGCTCATCTGTTTGGCCAGCACCGAAATTCCTTCGGCCAAGGTGCTAAGACGGGTGTCGGTACGCATGCGTTGTTCTTCACCGCGCATCACCAGCTCTTTCAGGCTGTCAATCTGGTGCGTCGTTTGCTCCATCAAACCGGCAATCATGCCGCTGCCTGAATCGCCGTCCTCACCGGAACTAAACCCAACCCGGGTGATCGAGGATAACCATTCCTCAAGCTCCATATAAAACCGATTTTGCCCGTGTCCTGCGAAAATCTCCAGCAGACCTACGATCAAAGAACCCGCCAGACCCAGCAAGGATGACGCAAACGCCGTGCCCATGCCGCCCATTTGTTGCTCCAGCCCGGTCATCAGATTGTCAAAAACGTCCAGCGCGTCCTGCCCTTCCTTGGGCGCGAGGGATTTAATGGTTTCAACCACCGCCGGAACAGTCGTTGCCAGCCCGTAAAACGTGCCCAAAAGCCCCAGGAAAATCAGCAGGTTGACAATGTAACGCGAGATATCGCGCGCCTCGTCAAGGCGGGTGCCCACAGAATCAAGGATAGAGCGTGTCGATGACGAGGCCAAAGATTTACGCGAGCGGCTATCGCTGAGCAACGCTGCAAGGGATGCCAAAAGACGTGGGGATTTCACAAATTCGTGCCCGGGCCGATCAAGCGCAAAACCCTCAATCCAGCCAACGGCGACAAACAGGGTGCGCAGCTGCCAAAAGCTCATCATTACGCCAATAAGGAACACCGCAACGATAAAACCGTTCAGATAAGGCGAGGTTAAAAATACCGGTGCAACGGTGGGGTAAAGCAAAAAACCAACCACCCCAACCATCACCAGAACCAACAGCATGATAACGATCTGGTGTGTGGGTTGTGTGAATTCCGGATCGGTGCGGGTATCAAGAAACATACGGTATTTTCCTTACTTGTTTTGGCCACCATAAAGTCCACGCGCAACAATTCCAACCGTGTTTTCTAATCGCTATGTAGTTGTAATTGTGCTAACAGACCCCATATGTACACTATAGCACCTTGGCGTATGCCGTTGTATACACCGCTTCGCCAAGGACCATTTATGCCAATATGCCCAAAAAGGGCCAGAGGGAAGGATTTAATATGCTTACATCTATAGGTGCGCCAGCCTTGGCGATTTTTGTTTTTGCGATTATTATGCTGTATTTGATGGTCAAAACCGTGCCGCAGGGCGAGGAATGGACTGTTGAACGTTTCGGGCGCTACACCCGCACCCTGAAACCCGGCCTGAATTTTCTGATCCCGCTGATGGACAAAGTCGGCGCTAAGATTAATATGATGGAAACCGTGCTGGATATTCACTCACAAGAAGTGATTACCAAAGATAATGCCATGGTTATGGCTGATGCGATCGCGTTTTATCAAGTGATTGATGCGGCCCAGGCGGCGTATGAAGTTCGTGATCTGGAACGCGCGCTGCGCAACCTGTCCATGACAAATATCCGTGCAGTTGTTGGCTCCATGGATCTGGATGAAAGTCTGTCCAAACGGGATCACATCAACCACCGTCTGCTTGAAGTTATCGACGAGGCCTCTCACAGTTGGGGTATCAAAGTGACCAGGGTTGAGATCAAAGACCTGGCACCACCAGAAGATATCAACGAAGCGATGGCCCGCCAAATGAAAGCGGAACGCACCAAACGTGCCGATATTTTGCAAGCTGAAGGCTACAAACAGGCCGCCATTCTGAAAGCCGAAGGGGAGCGCGAAGCGCAAATTCGTGAGGCTGAAGGTGCACGTGAGGCCGCATTCCTTGACGCCGAAGCGCGCGAACGGCAAGCGGAGGCCGAAGCCAACGCGACCCGCATGGTATCCGAGGCAATTTCCAACGGTGATATTCAAGCGATTAACTACTTTGTGGCTACAAAATATACCGAAGCCCTGCGCGATATTGCAGCCGCACCCAACAGTAAAACCATCATGATCCCGCTAGAGGCAACTGGCCTGATCGGCTCCATCGCCGGTGTGGCTGATATTGCCAAGGCGGTCACCAAAAAGGGAGACGCATAAATGGATATCAGCTTTTTCAACGTACTTGAAACTATGTCGCCGTGGTGGTGGGTGGCCCTCGGGTTCGGCCTCGCCGCCGCCGAGATGCTGGTCTTTTCGTTCTTTTTGATGTGGCCGGCGATTGCCGCGTTTATCATGGCGCTGGCTCTGTGGATTTTCCCGAACATGCAAGGAGAATTGCAAATCACCATATTTGCCATACTCTCTATCGTTCTGGTTTTTGCCGGGCGCCGGGTGTTCCAGCGCAATGACGAACCGGACAACGGCCTCAACCAGCGTACAAAGCAGATTATTGGCAAGCATGCCAAAGTCATCAGCTTTGATCTTGGTGAGGGACAAGTGTCGATTGCCGGGCTTAACTGGACGGCCACATGGCCCGAGGGGCAAACCGCAAAGGCCGGTCAAAAAGTCACGGTTTTAACGGCCGACGGCATGTCGCTGACTGTGGAAAACGTCTAAAACCATCAACCGCCGGGGCTGCATATTACTGCGGCCCTGCCCTTTTGATCATCTCGTCAAGTGCCACAATATCATGGTCAACAATCCCCAATTTTTCCAGATGCACCGCGGTATTTTCTAAATATGCTGCATTTGTTCCCGCACTCCCCGTCGATTTTTGAATTATTTCAGCCTGTAGCCCAAGGCTTAACCCACCCGCATATTGGGCATGATTTTGGTTAATCACATAGCAAACGGCCCTTGCCCGACCACCATCCTGAAACAGGATTTCATGGGTTTCTTCAAGATAAGCCGCTGAGATCAGCTCGCGTTTGCGCAAATATACAAGGGTTTCCACGGCCATTTCCGCAGCCACACGAAACCCCACCCCCTGACACTCTGCGTCCACCCGTTTCTCTAATGCCAAGACCAAACCGGGATGCGTCGCACTGCCGCGATAATGGACAGAATACATGCAAAATGCGCGGTGGTACCCGTGTAATGTTGCCAAACGGCGCTCAACATATAGAAACCCCGGCTTCCATAACAGCGAGCCATAGCCGAAAATCCATAATTCCTTATCCTGCATTTCCACTGGTCCCTTTGTTCTGCTCTGCTATACAGGCATGATTGACAAAGTCACAGGAGAAGTCCATGCGCGGATTAATACCCTTGGTGTTTTTTGCCGCTCTGGGTTGGAGCGGCTGGTGGTGGGTTGGCTCGACCGCGCAGGAAACGGCGGTAAAAACCTGGCTGTCCGAGCGGCGTGTTGATGGGTGGCGTGCTGAGGTCGCCAATTACAAAATCATCGGGTTCCCCAATCGTTTTGACAACATTTTCACCGACTTAACCCTGTTTGAGCCTGCGCAAATCTGGGGTTGGCGGGCGCCGGAATTTCAGATAATGGCCCTATCCTATAAGCCAAATCACATCATCGCCAACTGGCCCGGTGAACACGAGGTTTCAACCCCGTTTGACACGGTCACACTGGGTGCTGAATTACTGCGTGGATCAGTCGTGTTTAAGCCCGAAACATCACTGGCACTGGCACGTATACAGTTGGAAATCGCAGCTCTGAATTTGGCTGGCATGCGTGGCTGGCAGGCCAGGATCAATAAGGCCAATGTTGCATTTTTTGCGGATGAAGGCCTGACACCAAACAGCAATACCTATAAGGTTTTTGCAAAATCAACTGACGTAACACCACCAGCCATATGGCGTGAAAATACATCCTTGCCTGCAGAAATATCTAGCATATTACTCGATGCAACCCTTGCCTATGACCGCCCGTGGGATCGTTTCGCGGTTGAGCAGAACACCCCGCGCCTGATGACGATTAGCATCCATGATTTGCAATTTAACTGGGGCACATTGATGCTGCAAGGTGTTGGCGATATAGCGGTGAATGATCAGGGGTTTGCCCAAGGAAATTTGACCCTTCACATCCAAAACTGGCGCGATTTATTACAGCTTTTATCAGCGGCAGGGATCTTGTCCAATGACATCACTGAAGGTTTGAAACAAAGCCTGGAGGTGATCACGCAAGTGGCCGGGGACACCAAAACTATTAAACTGCCGTTGCGGTTTTCCAAGAACCGGACCTATATCGGTATCATTCCTATTGGCCCGGCGCCGCTGCTTTATCCTTGAAATTTAGCGGTCAGGGATCACCAATACCTGCCCCACAGCAATCAAATTTGGGTTACGCAAAACATCTGGATTGGCCAAATAGATAGCCAAGAACATTTGCTTGTCACCATAGAATGCCTTTGCCAACTTGGTCAGGTTATCCCCGCGACGCACCGTAATTGTTCGCGTTCCATCCGTGATTTGCGCCCGGTCAATAATTGCTTGCTCGGCCCGGGTATAGACGCGTGATTGCGGCTGTGCGGGTGCCACCGCGGGCATTGGCCCCGCATCTAGGGCCACCGCCATACGCGTATTCACCGCCGTTAATATTGTCATATATTTATCATCAACCATGGTTTGTGGTGCATCGCCTTTTGCCCCCCAAACACGGCGAAATAGCATCTGCGAATCCAGCTTTCCGTCAGGTGTATCAAAAGTCAGCTCAAGTGGCCCCGAAAACCGTGCCTCTATTTCTTGTGCAAAAAACATCGCAACCTGATCAACGCTCAGGTCCGATTTAGCCCCGGCTTCGATCATGCTCTTAATCGTCGCATTCAACCCTTGAGTTGTTTCAAGTGACATGGTCGCATTGCCATTCTGTTTTGCAAGTTCAAACAACGCTTTAATTGTCTTGTCAGAATAAAACCGCAACCGTCTGATCCCCGATGGGGCTAGCGTCGAGAGCGCACCGTTTTGGGCGTATTGTTCACCATGATAGACAGGAGCAGCAGGCGAATATCCATTTAGTATGGGGTTTGCAAAAGACTGGTTTGCTGTAATAAAAGCGCATGTAACCAACCTCAGTAAACCTATTTTCTGTTTAATAATCATCACGTTATACTCCTAACCGGGAACCATAATACTAAGGCCCATGATAGACCAAACCTGCATGCCGCCGCGATAATAGAAAAGATGATCCGCCGGATAACCAAGGCTGATCAGATTTTTGATCGCCTGCGGGGATTGCCCGCACCACGGCCCATTACAAAACAACAACAAATACGCAACATCATCAAAGCTCCATTGTCCGAATGCATCGGTTTTCGCCCCCAAGGCAGAAAGTGTCTGATCTAAAAACGGGTTTGTCTCAACCGGTGCAAACACATTAAACGGCATGCTAATAGCCCCGGGAATTGTACCAGATCGATAAAAACTTTCCAGACGCGCATCAATCAAATAGCCACGGCCGGTTTCGACATAATCTTGCAAGAAATCGAGCAGTTCGATCTCAGCAACCGTTCTGACACCCTTGGCCACTTCCAATGGCTGGATGCAAAATGGCGGGCAGGGCCGCGAAGTTTTGGTGAACATGCCGGTTATTTGGGCATCATTATCCTGGTTTCGTTCAATAAAGAACGCACCCTCATCTGATTCGAATTCTAGAAACGGCATGTCAGATGTAATCCAAACATCCTGTGCCTGCGCAAATGTAATTGGAATTAAACCAATAAAAACAGCTGCATAACTATGCTTAAACCATCTATTCATAATACTACCTCACTGTTACTCAGGCAGCATAGAATATATTTCAACACCCTAGCAATATGTTTTATAATTTTTTAGCTTTCCCCATAGAGCACCATTTGGGGCACACAGAAAAACTATCCTTCTGGGATAGCTATAATCTGCCCGACTTCCAGAAGATTTGGAGACTTCATAACATCTTGATTGGCCTGAAATACTCGGCGGTATTGCAGTGAATCGCCGTAAAAAGCGGCGGCATATGCAGCCAGTGTATCACCTTTAATAACGGTTATGGTTTGTTTGTTATCGTTTTTTTCAAGACGGTCCCAAAATGCCTGAACAGCAGGGTCGCGGATAATCTTGGGTTCTGGTTCTTCGGCAATAATTGCCGGTTCTTCTGTAACGTCAGGCGCGTCATCGGGTGTATCGCGGCTGACATTTTGTGCGGTAACCCCTTGTGCAGTAACCATCGCGATATAATCGGTTTCTGCATTCGACGTAGTCGTTCGACTTTTGCTTAGGGCGACACCCTGAAATAACGTACGTGCATCAAGTTCGCCATCAGCATCTTGCACCACCAAAGGTAAATCGCCCGAAAACCATTCGCTGACTTCTTCGGAAAAGAAAATGGCTGTCTGATCAATATCAAGGCCCGATTTCTCACCGGCACCAATCAGCCGTTCAATGGCCGTTCGCAATGTATTTGTGGTTTCGTTGTTTATTTTAGCCCCGCTCGCCGCAGCTTTGTCTTCATTGGCAAGCTCAAGCAACGCGGTGATGGCAATGTCTGAGTAAAACCGTAACCGTCGCATGGCCGATGGCTTTAGCTCGGAAAAATTACCCGTTTGTGCATAGCGTAGCCCGATATTAGTGCGCTTCACCTCATCGATAAATCCAATCGACGGTGCGATGGTAGATGCGGATAAAGGGTAAACAACGGCAATCCAAAAAAATGCCGCTGTTAAACTGAAAGATACGCCATTATTTTTTCTCAAAAATATGCACATAATATCACTCCGGTATCAGAATGCTAAAACCAAATTTTGTCCAAGTTTTCATACCACCTCGGTAATAATATAACTTATCTGCTGGATACCCTGATTTTAGTAAATTCCGGACAGCGCGTGGAGATTGCCCGCAATCTGGGCCATTACAAAATAGCAACAGGCTTTTGGCATCCGGATAGACCCAAGCCCCGTCTGCGTTTTGTTCACCACCTAGCAGCAGCAATATCTGGCTTAAGAATGGGTTGTTGTCATCGGCTGCAAACATGTTAAATGGCAGGTTGATAGCCCCCGGGATAGTGCCCGATTTATACCAGGTTTCAACCCGAGCATCGATCAGATATCCTTCACCGGGAATCACATAATCCATAATGAAATCAACCAGTTCCACCTCACCAACTGTTGTCACATCTTCTGCAAGGTTGATCGGTTGAATGCAGTAAGGCGGGCACGGTCGTGTGGCCTTTGGTGGATAAACACTGGCAACAAACGCCGAGTTATCCTGCCCGCGTTCAATCAGGTAGAAATTGTCACCGATCTCAAAGTCGAGAAACGGTAAATCTGGTGAAATCCAAATATCTTGCGCTTTCAGCGGTGTCGAAAACACCAGAAAGGCTAGAAGAACTGAACTAATATACTTATTAAAGTCGGTCATAAAAACCTCCCCCGCCCCTAGGGGCTCCCTATGATCCTTCTTGCTGCATACATGCAGTACAAGCTTGTGAACTAAACTTATCTCGTTAGTACAAACAGTCGTAAAAACTTATGATCACTAATTACATGTGGCCAAAATACGGCAATCACTAATTTTTGTTACGCACCCATACCTCTATGCGGCGGTTTGTGAAACGTCCGTGCGGCACATCATTACACGCTACAGGCGAAATTTCCCCGAAGCCGTGGGTTGAAAATCGCGAATCTCCCAGTTCTCCACTTGGTATTGCAGCACGAATAAGCGCCAGAACCTGATCCGCACGCTGGCGCGACAGGCGGGCATTCACGCTGGCCTGTCCGACATTATCCGTAAATCCGACCAACAGTACGTCCTTATTATTATAGCTTTCTGTCTTTAGAAGTTCAATAAGTCGCTTGATATCACCCTCCGCACGCGATTCCAGTGTTCTGGAGTCAGCACTAAACCGGAATGTCACAGACAAACGTTGCGCATCCGTTAACGTATCAACCATATCTTGCAGGTCATTGAGATCCACCTCGGTTTTTGCGAACTGAATTGCATTCATAAGCCTAAGACCCTGCGCACTTACGCGCGTTGAATCGATGCTCAGATCAACATATCCAGCAGATGCGACACTGGCCTGCGCAGCCTCAGAGCGCAGAAAATCGCTTAGCGCCAGCCCCACATCCGTCAAATCATCCTTTTGGCGAAACACATTCAACCGATAGGAAAACGGATACTCTTCGGTTTTGATCGAAAAGGCCGTTGGTGTTGAAAAGACGCCACAATTCCCACGAATGACAACGGCCCGTGCCGCCGTGTTATCGCGATAGCTTGCAAATCCAATGGCGAATGCATCTTGTTCTACGGTTGTGGCAATGGTGGAATCTTCGATGATATTTGTCCCCTCCACAAAGCCTCTGCCGGTTTTGGCCAAAATTTCTTTTGTGAAGAACACACTGGCATCAGATGCCTCGGCTCCGCGATAGATATTAATTGCCGCATCCGGCCCACCAAGTTGCGCCCAGTTATCAATCGCCCCAGAGAAAATATCTCCGATCTGTTTTATGCTTAACGAACGAATTGGATTTTGTGGTGCCACAAGAACCACCACCCCATCAAGCCCCAAAATGGAACGCTGTTCAGGGCTTTCAATGTCGCCGATATTAGCGCCATCAAGTACCGCTAGTTCTTCGCTTAATGGCATGCGTGTCGCAATCACGATTGATGCGTCTTTATCACGAAATGCACTAAACCCCTCGGCAGGGTCGCCATTTTTCAGCGTAATCGCCCGCGCATTTTCCTCGCTACCGTTTGGCATATCAATGATCAGCGTATCTGCCTCACTTTCCGGCGCAACGCTGGGCGTGTAACCATTAGCGGTACTGAATGCATCAATCAGCGTCGGAAGCAGCGTCTGATTCGCTGTGGCAGGTGCAACTATCGTAAATTCTTTCACATAAAGGCTAAGATCAGGACAGCTTTCGCCAGTACACGAAACCTCCTCTACAGAGACGCGAATTTCGCCGACCATGGATTGCAGAACATAAATCTCGCCATCAAATTCGGTCAATTCGCCCGTAATGGAAAATGCACCATCGTTAGATTTAAGCGTGATAGTCTCCGCCAAACCCGGGAGCGCCGAATGCATGGCGACACCTACACAAATTCCAAAAAGACCTTTTTGCCCGAACTTCATAAAAAAACTCCTCTGCGCTAGCTATCCAATGCTTAACCCGCATTGGTGATGTTATTCCAATTACGTGGAACATTCATAAATGCGATTAAGTAATTGTATTATTTAACATATATATAACCGCATTCCGGTTTTTTATGCAAACTTTTAATGAGATTCCAGTGAAAAGTTCTCTTAGCGGCAATACGCACCGTTTCGGTAATCCGCCGTATCAAAATGCATGTGATCCTGATGGTGGCGATCCGCATCCGGTCCCAGCGTAGTACCAAACATGCCGCAGGCACTACTATACATCTTATGCAAAGCCGGCCCAAATTTGGGGGCGCGCCAATGTTCTTTAACTGAAATAACAGTGCCATCACTTAATGTCATTGCACCAATATCAATTGCATTTCCCTTGGCGTGTTCGGACAAACGCGCCCCGCGCTGGCTGTTGCGTGTACGACATGCATAATGCGATACTACCCGCAGGTCCGTGATCCGTGCGCGCAGACTTTGCACGGCGGGTTGTGCGGCCTCATCAACCCATGTCACAAGGGTTTTGGCGGTTTTACAGTTTAATATGGGGTTTTCATTCAGCGCTACGCCAGAAACAAAATGCACCTCGACCGGCCGATCAATACCACAAGCACTGCCTGTTGGTTTGATCGCGGGCAAAACCACGCCAATAAGTGCCGGATCACCGCAAAGCTGTACCAAACCTGCGGGAATCGGAAACGGTTGATCCGAACGCCCCCGCCCACAGGCGGCAACGCTGGTGAAAATAAGCAAAATCAATATGACATAGCGCGATTTCATGCATCATCCGTATCTTGCACACCGCGCCCAAAGTTGGCGATATCGGTGTCTTGTCCGGCCTCAATAATACTGCGGCGCACGGCCCTTGTCCGGGTGAAATAGGCATGCAAATGGTCGCCATCTCCGATACGGATCGCCCGTTGCAGGGCAAATAATTCCTCTGTGAAGCGGCCTAGAATTTCCAGCGTGGCGTCTTTGTTATTTAAAAAAACATCGCGCCACATGGTAGGGTCAGAGGCCGCAATGCGGGTGAAATCCCTGAACCCAGCGGCCGAGTAATTGATTACCTCGGTTTCCGTCACCCGTTTCAAATCATCGGCCACACCAACCATCGTATAAGCAATCAGATGCGGTGCATGCGAAGTGGTAGCCAGCACCAGATCATGGTGTTCAGCGTCCATCGTATCGACATTTGCCCCCAGGGCTTGCCAAAAATCCCGCAGGCGCGTTACCGCGTGTGGATCATTGTCCCCACTAGGTGTCAGGATGCACCAACGATTATCAAACAGGCTGGCAAAGCCCGCTTCGGGGCCAGAATATTCCGTTCCAGCCAACGGGTGGCCGGGGATAAACTCCACGTCATTGGATATATGCGGGGCAACGGCATCGATCACGGCACCTTTGACTGACCCGACGTCCGTTAAAATCACATCTTTGCGCAAATGCGGTGCTATTTCGGCGACAATTGTTGCCATTGCCCCGACAGGCACAGCCAGAATCACCAGATCAGCGCCGGCAACTGCGGCGCTGGCCGTATCAAATACTTGATCACACAAGCCCAGATCTGCGGCTTTATCGCGTGTTTCGATAGATCGTGCGTGCCCTGTGATACGCGCCTTCATCCCCGCGCGGCGCATAGCGTGGCTGATCGACGAGGCAATCAGCCCCAGCCCGATCAGGGCCACATGCTCAAAATCCCTGCTCATACGCTTGCCTCTGTCAAGAAATCTTTCACGCCTTGCACGACTTGGCGGCAGGCGATTTCGTCTCCGATAGTTATGCGTAAACCTTCGGAAAAGCCATAGCCAGCGACTTTGCGCACGATCAACCCCCGGGCGCGCAATGCTGCATCACACCCCTCAGCCTGCGCAGAACTGGCAAAACGCGCCAATATGAAATTCCCGAAACTTGGATCAACTTTCACCCCCAGCGTTGTCAGTTCTGCGGTGATCCAGTCACGCCAACGGATGTTTTTTGCTCGACAATGGGCAACATAACTTTCGTCGCGCACGGCAGCTTCACCAGCAGCCAGTGCCGCATCAGACACGTTAAACGGCCCGCGCACCCGGTTCAGCGCATCAATGATATGCGCCGGGCCATAGCCCCAACCGATGCGCAAGCCCCCCAGCCCGTGAATTTTCGAAAACGTGCGGGTCATCACAACATTATCGCGCGCCCCAACCAAGGCCAGTCCCGCGTCATATTCCTCATCCTCAACATATTCGGCATAAGCCCCGTCGAGCACCAGAATCGCCTGTGCAGGAATACCTGCCGCCAGACGTTCAATCTGCTGGATTGAAACCATCGTGCCGGTAGGGTTGTTTGGATTCGCCAAAAACACCAACCGCGTTTTATCGCTGCATGCAGCCAACAACGCATCAATATCCGCATGGCGGGCATCTTCGCGGGCAACTTTGGGCGTGGCGCCTGCCGCCAATGCACAGATGCGGTACATGGAAAAACCGTGCTCTGTATATAAAACTTCATCGCCGATACCAGCGTAGGCCTGGCATAAAAACGTGATGATTTCATCCGAGCCGGCCCCGCAAATCACCTGTGCGGGATCAATGCTGTGCACCTGTGCAATGGCCGCACGCAAAGCGCTGTGATCACTGGAAGGGTAGGTCGCCAACGTCTCCGAGGCTGCACGAAATGCACTTACCGCCCGCGGGCTTGGCCCATAAGGGTTTTCGTTGGAGCTTAACTTGATCACCTGATTGCGCACCGAACCGGCAAGGATACTGTCACCACCAACATAAGGTACGATATCTAAAATTCCGGGTTGCGGTTTGATCTCTTTATGCGGCTTGGTCATACTATTTCCTACAATGTTTGCACATCCTTTAGCGATCATACGCAGGCAATTCCAGCGTCAATAAAAGCTTTGGGGGTCAATATCGACGGTGATGCGCATATTTGGTGGGATTTTCAAGCCGGATAACCAGTTGCGAACACCGCTCTGGAGCGGTGCGCCCTTGGCGGTTTTCACCAGCAAGCGCACACGATACCGCCCCCGAATACGCGCGATTGGCGCCGCCGCAGGACCAAAGAGCTGGGCATTGATTTGTTTCAAACCTTGCGTGTTTCGTGCCAGATAACGCGCCAGATCAAAGACTTTTGCCTCATCGGGACCTGACACGATAATTCCGGCCATACGTCCGTAAGGCGGCGCGCCGGCGCGATTGCGGCTGTCGGCCTCGGCGCGCCAAAAGCCTTCCTCGTCGCCTGACAGAATGGCGCGCATTACCGGGTGTTCTGGCTGGTGACTTTGCAGCAATGCCACCCCCGGTTTTTGCGCACGCCCTGCCCGGCCAGCAACCTGGCGGATAAGTTGAAAGCTTTTCTCGGCAGCACGCAAATCCCCCCCTTGCAAACCAAGATCCGCATCGACAACCCCCACAAGTGTCAGATGGGGGAAATTATGACCCTTGGCAACAATTTGTGTGCCGATAATAATATCCGCCTCCCCCGCAGCGATTTTATCAATGCGTTCTTTCAACGCCCGCGCGGTTTCAGCCAGATCAGACGATAGTATCTCAATCCGTGCATCGGGAAATAAGGCGCGCGCCTCTTCGTCCAGACGTTCAACACCCGGGCCAATGGCAGTCATTTTACCCTCGACCTCACAGGATGGGCAGGTCACCGGAACGGGTTTGGAGGCCCCGCACTGATGGCAGATCAGCCGCTTTTGAAACCGGTGCTCGACCATGCGTGCATCACATTGCGGGCAGCCCACCTGATGCCCGCAGGCCCGACATAATGTCAGCGGTGCAAATCCGCGCCGGTTCAAAAACAACAGGCTTTGTTCACGACGTTCCAGTCGCTTTTCGATCTCGCCAACGAGCGTCGGGGATAACCATCGGTTAGTCTCCATCGGTTCGCGCCGCATGTCGATCGCATCCATTTTAGGCAACTCGGCTGTGCCAAACCTTTGCGCCAGATCAAGGCGGGTGTACTTGCCAGATTGCGCATTTGCCCAGCTTTCCAAGCTTGGGGTTGCCGTAGCCAGAACCACCTGCGCCGCGCAAATTGACGCGCGTAAAACGGCCATATCGCGCGCGTGATAATAGACGCCTTCCTCTTGTTTGTATGATCCGTCGTGTTCTTCATCAACAACAATGAACCCGAGGTCGCGAAAGGGCAAAAACAGCGCTGAACGTGCGCCGACTACCAATTGCGCATCCCCGTGTGCAACTGCCTTCCAGCAGCGGCGCCGTTCACCTTGTGTGGCGCCGGAATGCCATTCTGCAGGCCGGGCACCGAAACGTTTCTCGACCCGATCCAGAAACTCTACCGTCAAGGCGATTTCCGGCAATAGTACCAGGGCCTGGCGCCCCATATCCAGACATTCGGCGACAGCTTCCAGGTAAACTTCGGTCTTGCCCGAACCTGTCACACCTTTCAGCAAAGTCGTGCCATACCCACCGCGGCGCAAAGCTGCGCGCAAACTTGTAGCCGCCTTGTGCTGATCTTGTGACAGCGTTTTACCAGCAACTTGCCCGTCAAGACGTGGATAAGGCGCATCCTTTGGTGCCGTGCCTTGTGCAATCACGCCTTGAGCCACCAGCCCCTTAAGTACGCCCGAACTTACCCCTGCCAGCGCTGACAGTTCAGCCACCGCAA
The DNA here is from genome assembly GCA_964429065.1 of uncultured Rhodobacterales bacterium. GTDB lineage: Bacteria > Pseudomonadota > Alphaproteobacteria > Rhodobacterales > Rhodobacteraceae > NORP23. The sequence goes on along the minus strand of CAYSAZ010000019.1, from coordinate 7,423 downwards.
AACCCGCACCGCCATGTTCATCCAGCACATCAAGCACCCGTTGGCGGGCGGGCGTCATACGATCAGGCATACCAACGCCGCGGCGCAGGATTTTACGCGTCCCCGGTGCATCCCCCAACCCCGGCACCCGCGTGGCAAGACGCAGCATTTGCGACAGGGGGGTTAATGTATACTCCGCAGCGCGATTTAGGAAATCGCGCATTCCATGATCCATCTGCGGCACATCAACTACGCGGATAACAGGTCTGATTTTTGCGATGTCAAACTGCCCGCTACCCGGCCCCCAAATCACCCCGATCACCTTGCGCGGGCCAAGCGGCACTTCGACAAAACTGCCCAGATGCGCGCCACCTTCAGGGGCTTTGTAATCTAAAAAACGGTTAACCGGCTCGGCCGTTAAAACCGAAACCAACGCGCCTTTGGCAAAAAATTCGGCGTCCCGCATCAAGGCCTCGTTAATCTTTGGTTCCATCCCTGCTGACCTTATTGTATGTTGCGTAAAAGCAAAAGGTGATTAAACCTTCAACAAAGCAGGAAAAACATATGAAATTTTTTGTAGACACCGCCGAAATCGCCGAAATCGTCGAGCTGAATGCCCTTGGAATGGTGGACGGAGTTACCACGAACCCCTCGCTTATCCTGAAATCGGGCCGCGATATTCTAGAAGTCACCCGCGAGATTTGTGACCTTGTAGATGGTCCCGTCAGCGCCGAAGTGGTTGCCCTTAACGCAGAAGATATGATCGCCGAGGGGCGCAAACTGGCGAAAATTGCCGATAATATCGCGGTCAAAGTCCCGCTGACATGGGCCGGGTTACAGACCTGCAAAATCCTTAGTTCAGAGGGCACGATGGTTAACGTTACCCTGTGTTTTTCTGCCAATCAGGCGCTGCTGGCCGCCAAAGCAGGTGCGACATTTATCAGCCCTTTCGTTGGACGACTGGATGATATCAATATCGACGGCATGGAGCTAATCAGCGAAATTCGTCAGATTTACGACAACTATAATTTTGACACACAAATCCTTGTAGCCTCCATTCGCACGGTGAACCATGTCACCCAATCGGCGCTGATTGGTGCCGATGTGGCAACGATCCCGCCAGCTGTAATCAAGAAACTGGCGGATCATGTTTTGACCGATAACGGGCTGGAAAGTTTCATGAAAGACTGGGCGAAAACCGGTCAGAAAATCCTGTAAGGGGCCAATAACATGACTGATATCCCCAATCCGCTGGCGGCGTTGAAAGCTGAAATCCTGAAAGATCCTTCGGTCATTCTGGATGATTCCGATGTGATGCGCGCCTTGCTTAACCAACATGATCAGGCGCAAGGCGACAATGTGGTGGACCTGCGTGGCATCTTTATGGAGCGCCTAGAAACACGTCTTGACCGCCTTGAGGACACCCACCGCACAGTTATCGCCAATGCATATGAAAATCTGGCAGGCACCAACCAGATACACCGCGCGATTCTGGCGTTGCTGGATGTGGATGATTTCAACGGGTTTTTGCACGCGCTGGAACATGATGTCGCCAATATTCTGGCGGTTGATGTCATTCGTCTGTGTCTGGAAAGCGATAAAGCACAAGGCGGTGAAGCGATTGGCCCGGATGGTCCGCTTAAAGAAATTATGGTCGCTCTCCCAGCACAAGGCGTTGCGGCTTATGTGACGGGTGGGCGTAATAATCCGGCCCGGCAGGTCACCTTGCGCACTGCGAATGATGCCAAGGGGTCGATTTTTGGCACGGCCGCGATTGATGTGCAATCCGAAGCGATTTTGCGTCTTGATCTGGGGTCTGAAAAACTGCCGGGAATGGTTGCTTTTGGTGCGGTTGATGCCAAACGTTTCAGCACGGATCAGGGCACCGATTTGCTTTCGTTTTTTGCGCATGCACTTGAACGTATCCTGCGCCATTGGGTCGCGTGAGCAGCTATGATCAAACGCTCCAATTTATGGAGGATTGGTTGGCGCGGATGCGGGCCGTTGACAACGCCAGTGAAAAAACGATTGAGGCCTACAGACGCGATATTTCAGGATTTCTCGCTTTTCTTAGGCAACATTTTGGCGGTGACGTGGGGAAAACGGCACTTGGCAGAATCAAAACCAGCGACATGCGCGCCTGGATGGCTTCTGAGCGCCAACGCGGTATCGCCGCCAGATCATTGGCCAGATCCCTATCTGCAGTCAAAAGCTTTTACCGCTGGCTTGGCCGAACTGAGGGGATTGATGTTGCAGCCGTTTTTGCCACCCGCAGTCCAAGGCTGAAAACCCGTCTGCCGCGCCCTGTCGCGCAGGATGCAGCTAAAGCCTTGATTGATATTGTCGATATTCAAAGCCCCGAACCTTGGGTGGGCGCACGCGATGTCGCGGTGATCACCCTGCTCTATGGCTGCGGGTTGCGCATTTCCGAGGCGTTAAACCTTAACCAAAACGATCACCCTTTGCCTGAAACTTTGCGAATCGTTGGCAAAGGCGGCAAGCATCGCATGGTTCCGGTGTTGCCCGTCGCGCGCCGTGCCGTCGCTGCATATATCAAATCCTGCCCCTATCGCCCTGCCAATGATGGACCGCTTTTTATCGGCGTGCAGGGGAAACGCCTTAACCCACGTCAAATCCAGAAGGTTATGGCACAGTCGCGCCTGCAGCTTGGCCTGCCAGCAACTGCGACACCCCACGCGTTGCGCCATTCTTTTGCAACACATCTACTAGAGGCAGGCGGAGACCTGCGCACGATTCAGGAATTGCTAGGACACGCCTCGCTTTCTACAACACAGGTCTATACCGCCGTAGATCAAGCATTATTAATGGATATATACAAAAAAACACATCCGAGAAATATTAGCAAAATCAAAGAGTTATCGATAAATAAATAAATCCATTAACGATACGTAATATTTTTGTAACAATTTGCCACAAATTCGCCTATTTTGCTATCTAGAGATTAATTTAAGTACTTAAGCACGCACGCTATACAGCCACTTGTTGTAACTGCTATAGCATTGGTATTAAGAAATAAACTTGGGCAAAGCGGAATCACGCTTTTGGGGATCTGAATATTATCAAATGATATTGTTCAGTATATCATAGTAAGGAGTATCGAGATGATAACGAAAAAAAAAATAACTGGGGTATTAAGTGGGGTAGTACTGTCGCTTGGCAATATAATGGCCACCAGTACGGTTGCAGAAACGATTACACTTAACGCAAATGATGGTTCTATCAGCGTATCCGGGGAATTTGTTGCGTTTACGGATGGCAACTATAAAATCCTGACTACCTTGGGCGAGCTGGTCTTATCGGCTGATACGGTTACCTGTGAAGGCCCGGGATGTCCTGACTTAACGCCTGCGATTGTTGCCGCAGATGTGGTGTTTGCCGGCTCTGATACCGTTGGCGAAGGGCTGATGCCACTTATGCTGGCAGGCTATGCCACACATATTGAAGGCGCGCTTGATATCTCGACCGCTGATGACGGCACTACCATCTATGACCTTATCGGGGATGATGGCTATGGCGAGACAGTTGGTTCGTTTTCTATCAATTCCACAGGTTCCAGAGACGCTTTTAAAACACTCGAAGACGGCTCTGCCTCAGTTGGAATGTCATCGCGCCGTATCCGTCGTGAAGAAGCCCGCGCGCTTTCGCAAGTTGGCGCCGGTCTGATGACAGATATCAGCCAGGAACATATTATTGCGGTGGATAGCCTTGTGACAATCATCAACCAAGCCAACCCGGTCAACAGTATTTCAATTGCCAACCTTGCCAGCGTTTATAAAGGCGAGATAACCAATTGGAACCAGCTTGGTGGTAATGATGAGAGGATCGTTGTGTACAGTCGTACCGCGAATTCAGGTACACGTGCAGTTTTTGAAAACCGTATTTTTGGTGAGTCCACCTCACGGCTTGTTGCCCGGATCGTCAGCAACAATGAAACCATGGCCGCCAGGGTTAATTCAAATACGGCAGCAATTGGTTTTGTCGGGTATGCTTATACGAACGGTGCCAAGGGACTGAACCTGATTTCGGAATGTGGCATCACAACAAGCGCTGATGCATTTTCGGCAAAAACCGAGGAATACCCGCTGCAACGTCGCCTGTATCTATATAACCGCAGCGACAATCTTTCTGCTATCGCCGAAAATTTCCTGAACTATGCGAAATCTGATGCAGCCGATGGTCTGGTTGCAAAAGCCGGGTTTATCAATCTGGGCGTAGAGCGGGTTTCACAAGATAATTCGCAAACTCGTATGCGTGATTTGATCAGAAACACATCAGATCAGTTTGAGCTGGCCTTGATGCGGGAATTGCTGGTTGAAATGTTCCAGTGGGATCGTTTGTCAACGACATTCCGTTTTGCATCCGGCTCTAACCAGCTGGAACGCAAATCGATTCTCGATCTTATTCGTCTGGTAGATTATCTAAGCAATCAACCTGCGGGCACCGAGGTAGCACTCGTTGGTTTCACAGACAGTGACGGCGCCTTTAGTGCCAACCGCGCATTGGGTGTACGTCGTGCAGAACAAGCCATCACTGCTGTGAATGATTTTGCTGGCAACCAGTTGTCACACATTAACTTTACGGCCCTTGGGTTCGGCGAACTGGCACCAGCGGCCTGTAACGATTCACTGAACGGCAAGCGAGTTAACCGCCGTGTCGAAGTTTGGATCCGCAGCGAATCCTAATATTATAAGATGCAACAAGGCCCGGATATTAGCGCACCTGGGCCTTATTCATGAATACCGGACGTTCGTTAACCATACAGATTAGTAAATCTAATTTATCTTAATTTTGACAACATTATCCTATAGTTTGAATTCATCGAAACAATAGCGCGGTTAGTAACGGATGTTATCAGGTGATAATTTCCAGTAATCAGAAGGAGAGTAACAATGGCTTTAAAACCAATTATCGCAGGGCTGTTTGGCGCAGTAAGCATGCTGGCAACACATGCAACAGCCGGCACTGTCACAATCATTTCAGAAGATGGTGCAAAAAGCATATCAGGAGAATTGATTTCCTATACAGATGGAAACTACGTCATCAATACCGCAATAGGTGAGATGACTTTTGCATCTAATACCGTCATTTGTGAAGGCGAGTCTTGCCTTATCATCGTAATGGCAAAACGTTAAATACCAAAACAGCCCGGCAAATATAGTCGGGTTGTTTATCTTGAAAATTCTTATAATTTGTCTTCCTTAACAATCTGGAACCTATTAGATTGTCGGCATGCAAAACTCTGCCAAAGCCTTTATGGTGCATCTATTCACTGCCTCGGGGGCCACATTTGCTTTGTTTGCAATGTTGGCCGCAGGGGATAAAAACTGGTCAGTGATGTTCCTGTGGCTACTTGGAGCCTTGATCATTGACGGTATCGATGGCCCTCTGGCACGATATTACCAAGTGCATAAATACGCTGCCAACTGGGATGGCGCGCTGTTGGACCTAATCATTGATTTTCTGACCTACGTCTTCATACCGGCCTACGCACTGGCCCAATCCGGGCTGGTTGGTGAATGGCAAGGCTGGTTAGCCGCAATTATAATCACCACAACCGGCGTCATCTATTTTGCTGATACCCGTATGAAAACCAACGACAACTCGTTTTCAGGATTTCCGGGGTGCTGGAATATGGTGGTACTGGTGCTATTCGCACTGTCACCGGCCATCTGGATCAGCAGCACCATCATTGCGCTCTTGGCATTAGCCCAGTTTTTCAGCCTGAAATTTATCCACCCCATACGCACCTTGCGCTGGCGGCCCTTGTCTTTTGCGATGATGCTACTGTGGACCTTATCGGCCTTTTGGATTGGCTGGAGCGATTTTGATCCGACCCCACTGGCACGGTACGGATTAATTCTCAGCAGTACCTATCTGTTATTTGCCGGCATTCTTCAACAATTGTTACCGAAAATTAAAATCTGATTGTTATAATCCCTGCAACAATTATCAGTGCTGCGATAATCTTGGCCATGTCCAGTTTTTCTTTCATCCAGAATATGCCGATCAAAACCGCAAACAGTACCGAAGTTTCACGTACCGCCGCCACCAGCGCTATGGGTGCTTGGGTCATCGCCCAAACCGCCACCCAGTAGGTTACCAGCGATAATCCCCCGGCAAAGGTACCGATAGCCCAGGTTCTGCGCGTGGCAGAAAACACCTGACGCCCTCTTGTTAACCCAGTGAACAGCGCAAAAAATATACCATCAAATACGAACAACCAAGCCGTAAACATGGTTGCATGCCCGGCCACCCGCGCGCCCATCCCGTCAACTATGGAATACCCTGCCGTGCAGGCAGCCGACCCCAGGGCCAGCGGGATCAAACTGCGGGTCTCACCGCTTTTAAACACACCTTGCGCCATCATCATGACCCCGACGCCAATCAGCGCGATCCCCATATATTCCTTGGCCTGCACAGAATCTGGCAACAGGAAAAGCCCGATCAGCACTACGATCATCGGGGCAGAACCCCGCGCAATCGGGTAAACCCGGCTAAGGTCGCCGTGCTGATATGCCGCCGCCAGAAACAGCTTATACGCCGTGTGAAACGCGCCCGACCCCAGCACCCAAAACCAGACAACCCCGCTTGGCATTGGCACGAATATGGTCATTACCAGACCCATCAGGCCCTGGGTCAGTGTCAGCAACAACATCCCCTGAAACCGATCCCCACCGCCCCGGATAACCGCATTCCAGCTGGCATGCAGAACGGCGGCAAACAACACCGCTAAAAAGACATGAGGCTCCATGAGTGATCTTCCTTATTGTGCTTTATACGCAGTACGGTTCAGTCAAAAAATCGCTATTTTTTCTTGCCAAGCTTCAGGCCTTTGCGTTCGGTAGTAGACAGAGAACCCCAGAATTTAATCAAATCTGACCCCGGTGTAACCGCCACAGTTGGTTGATTTGGATCATAAATTTTTCTGTAAAAATCCCGTGCGGCACTACCAAACCGTTCATCACAAAAGTCTTCTTCGATTTTTGTCTGAACAGAAAACGTGCCGTATGCAACATAACTGGCGCTACCGGAAATTGTGTTCCCGTTACCATCGCGCATTTCAAAATCTTCGCTCCAGGTCAGATGAACGGTTCTTGCTTTTGGAGAATCAAGCACCGTGTTTGTCCCAAGCCAGTCACAATCTGAATGTTGACACCGCTCTCGTGGTAGAGAGTTTCTAAGCAGAATTTCACCGTCGATCACTTCGGTCAGTTCCTGAATAATTTGATCATCCGATTTGCGATGCAGTGGGGCCATTGCCGGTGTGCGCACGATCGCATGTGTTAAAAGTCCAAGATCTGAAAGCCGTTCATATCGGCGCGTCTCAATTCTTTTCTTGCAATCCGCCATGTACTGTCCCCTTTTTGAAAACCCTAACGCGCAATACTGACCTTGTCATCTCAATTTATTCCCTGACTTAGGG
>CAYSAZ010000018.1:23875-34177 GCA_964429065.1 uncultured Rhodobacterales bacterium | reverse complement strand
GATTGAATCAGTCAGGCCAACCAAAATCAAGTGGAGTTTTTCAACAGAATAGGCCCATAGAGGCCATTCATTCTTCACTACACCGCTGCAGTGCAACATCGTCAAAGCTGACATTGAAGTAGCAAAAAATCATTACTAAGTTCAGGTCGTAGGTGTTCAAATTAGAAATTTCTCCCGACAATCTGCGGGGGGGTAGCGGCGGATAGCTGCAAACGCTATTGTTCGATACTTCGATTGCGGTAAAATCGTCGCGATAGTAGCTTTCGAGGTATGCCAGTGGCAAAATCGAACCATTTCAAGCGGGAAGCAATTGAGCTTTGGTCTCAGATGCTTGAGCGGGCAAGAAAAAACGAATGGTCCACGTTTGATGACCCCGACTACATTCATCCGGGGCGAGACGCAGCCAGTAACAGGCTTGCCATTTCTGACGCTGGTTGGTTCGATGACGAAATCGATCTAAAGGAAGAAACTACCAACGCCCAAAACAGTGAGGCGCCAATCACGAGTCCTGGCGTCGCTCGGTTTACAGAAGCTGCACTTCACCATTTATCTCAACAGATTGAAAAGGCCGCCGCACAGCTAAACGTCGAAAATAGAAACAAAGTTCACTTTGCGGTCGAACCAAAGGCTGGGCCACTCTTGTCAAAAATAAATGTCGTGATGACAGATCAATCGATCATCACCATGGGATCTTTCTTTACGAGGTATTGTGGCCTCGTGTCGCGGGCCTACATCCGAACTATGCTTCTGGCACCTATGTCAGTTGGAAGTGACTTTAATGAAGAACTCCTTAGAAAAGAGCTTCGAAAATGCCCCGATCTTCTTTTTTATTGGTGGCAAATATTCGTCTCATTTGCCCTGACAGGAACACATGTGTTGGCTCCGTTTAAACCTTCGACCAAAGATGAAATACTGCTTATGGAGCAGGTAGCAAACTCAATGGAAATATTTGGTTTAGCCCACGAATACGCACATCATGCACTGAACCATGGGCGAACAGTTGGTACAGACGATGATGCTCACCGAGAGGAATTCGAGGCTGATGCCTTCGCTCTCGAAATCTGTAAAATCGTTGAAGCAGATCAGAGATACGCGTGGGTTAAAGGTGAATCTGTTCAAAACCCCTATCTTTGGACAGGAGCCGGTGGGATCTTGCTGCTTTCCTCGTTAGAGGCTTTTCGAAAGGTAAAGGATAGGATCTTCGTCAACAAATTATATGACACCCACCCAAATTTTCTTGATCGAAGCACTAAGATTAAGAACAAATTTATTATGCAACCTAACCTGTTCGCGACCTCCCAAGATTTTTGCGAAGCCGTGGAGAATGTGTTGCGATGTGTCATGCTCGAACTGGAACCCATGATGGGAAAACTCATTCCAAAAAACTTTGGTAATCCTACTCCTGATGACTGGGAAGTAAAATCATTCGAAAAGTAAAAAATCCTTATACTAAACCGGACTTTGACCCGGCAATGGTATATTGCGTGGTGTCATGATAAATCTGCTATATTAGTTCTGACTTCATTTGACGCCATAGCGCTAATTTTTATTGGTATTACCAACTTGGCCTGCTTCTAGAAAGAGCCTGTACTAAGACTCCTGTTGCCTCACGAGCATTCCAATGGCCGCTTAAAGAGGTATCTCCAATGTAACTAGCACTTGCAGCGAAAGTCCGGTAACCGCCCTTCCCCTTCTATGCGGCGCTAAATCCAATCTACCAATCCTGAAATCCATTCAAGTGTAATGCCTCTAAAAAATATCAATGAAATCAATAGGACGAAAGCCTGAAAAATCTCAAACTATGGGGTATTTTACAACACGCTAGCCGTATCGATGCAAACTGCGGCTTTCATTGGGTTAGAAAACACCGGTATTTTTTGTTTAGGTGCAATCCGACCGGCTGTTGGAAATGCTGCCCACAGGGATTGGGGCGTAAAATAGGGTTAAGTTGTTTGCTGCTCAGTCGGGGTTATACGTAAAAACCTCTTCCAGCGGGGTAGCGAAAGTTCGGGCGATCAGAAAAGCCAGTTCGAGGGACGGTGCGTATTTCGCCTTTTCAATGGCAACGATGGTTTGCCGGGTCACGCCGACCTTTTCGGCCAGTGTTTTCTGGGTCATTTCATCGTGCTCAAAGCGCAAGCGACGGATGGTGTTGCTAACGTGGCATGTGCCCATATCAAAATCCTCGGCGATACAAGGCGAGCTGAAACAACGCCTCGGTTACTGTCGCAATAGCACACGAAAGGATGATCAGGTTAAATACCATAAATGTCGTCTGCCCCATGGCCAGCGCGATCATGGAAGCAACATATCCTGCCCCGAAAATATAGTAAGAAACACGCAGCGCCCGCAGCTCTATCAGTTTGTCGCGCTCATCAACTACAAAACTGGGTTTTGGATCATTTTCTAGCGCAGCAAAGATTATATTAATGACAATATGCATGATAATATTGATAATTATGCCGCCTATGATCAGGCCAAGAATAGATTTGCCGATAAGACTGTTGGCATCTGCGCCGTCAAATCCCCCATCTTGATATAGTGCATACACATACCAAAAATATGCTCCAAAAATCAGCGCAGCACTGATCAGGGATGCATAAATATTCTTTTCCTGATGTGGCATTTTTCCTCCAAATATTAGGTTTAATGTGGGTCGTGTATCTTGGCTATATGTAATGTATTTCATACTATATGTCAAATATACTTTACATCACAGAAAATATGTATTCCACTTTTCCTCAAAGCCACATAAACCATATGAAATGCAAGCGCTTGGGACACATAATGCCGAATAAAGAACCACTGGTGATTTTCACCCCTTCGGGCAAACGCGGGCGGTTTGCCCCGGGGACACCTGTGCTGGACGCGGCGCGCAAGCTTGGCGTTGATCTGGACAGTGTATGTGGCGGGCGCGGGATTTGTTCTAAGTGCCAGATCACTCCGATGTTCGGAGAATTTGCCAAACACGGGGTTACGGTTAGCAATAATGCCCTTTCAAAATGGAACGCGGTTGAGGAAAAATACGACACCCTGCGCGGGCTGACCAAGGGGCGGCGGCTGGGATGTCAGGCACGTATAGAATCCGATGTTGTGATCGATGTGCCCGCGGAATCCCAGGTGCATAAACAGGTTGTGCGCAAACGGGTCGAGGCGCGTGAGATCACCATGCAGCCGGCAACCAAATTATATTACGTCGAGGTCGACAAACCTGATATGCATGACCCCTCGGGCGATTTGGAACGCTTGCAAAGCGCGTTAAAAGATCAGTGGGGGTTGGAAAATCTCGTGATAAGTTTGCCGGTTATGCAGGTCCTGCAACCGGTTCTGCGCAAAGGCGATTGGAAAATCACCTGCGCGGTACATCATCCCCACCGTGACACGCCAGCGCAGATTTTAGAAGTTTGGGCAGGCTATCATGAGGGGGCGATATATGGCCTTGCGATTGACCTTGGCTCCACCACCATTGCGGCGCATCTTTGTGATTTGCATAGCGGTGCAGTCGTCGCCTCCTCGGGGGTTATGAACCCCCAAATCCGTTTTGGCGAAGACCTCATGAGCCGCGTTTCCTATTCGATGATGAACCCCGGCGGGCATCACGATATGACCGAAATTGTGCGTGCCGCGATGAACGATTTGATAACAAACGTCACGGCCCAAATTGATGCCGACCCTGCACAGATTTTTGAGGCGGTTCTGGTTGGTAACCCCGTGATGCATCACCTGTTTTTGGGCATTGATCCGGTTGAATTGGGTCAGGCACCTTTTGCGCTGGCCACGGCGGATGCGCTGTCACTGCCTGCCAAATCCCTTGATATGAAAATCCATCCTGAGGGGCAGATATATATCCTGCCTTGCATCGCGGGGCATGTGGGGGCTGATGCGGCTGCGGTTGCATTGTCCGAGGCCCCCAACCGCTCGGAGGAGTTGGTTTTGATTGTTGATGTGGGCACTAATGCCGAGATTTTGCTGGGCAATCGGGATAAGGTTTTGACGTGTTCGTCGCCTACAGGACCGGCGTTTGAAGGCGCGCAAATATCCTCGGGCCAGCGTGCAGCCCCCGGTGCGATTGAAAATGTGCGCATTGATCCGATGACCAAAGAACCGCGCTTCAAGGTGATCGGCAGTGATCTTTGGTCTAATCAAGATGGTTTTAGCGAGGCGACATCAAGTTCCGGTATCACCGGGATTTGCGGCTCGGGCATCATTGAGGCGATTGCCGAGATGCGTCTTGCGGGGCTGGTGGATGCGGGCGGTTTGATCGGCTCGGCTGAACAAACCGGCACCGCGCGCTGCATCGTCGATGGGCGCACCAACGCTTATGTTTTGCATGATGCAAGCGCTGATGACGGGCCTCTGATCACCGTTACCAATGGTGATGTTCGGGCAATTCAACTGGCTAAAGCGGCGCTTTATGCCGGGGCGCGGTTGTTGATGGATAAAATGGCGGTTGATACGGTGGATCGGGTTACCCTTGCCGGAGCGTTCGGAGCACATATTTCGCCAAAACACGCCATGGTGCTGGGGATGATTCCGGATTGCGCGCTGGATAAGGTAACGTCTGCGGGGAATGCGGCGGGCACGGGCGCGCGGATTGCCTTGCTTAATATCAGCGCCCGGCGCGAGATTGAAAAACTGGTACGCGATATCGATAAAGTTGAGACCGCGATCGAGCCGCGTTTTCAGGAGCATTTCGTCGATGCCACCAACATCCCCCACGCCACCGCGCCATTCCCACAGCTAAACACCATTGTTGATTTGCCCGATGTGGTTTTCAACACAAATTCCGGTGGGCGACGGCGGCGGCGTTAGGTTTGAAAATCTGGCGCGCGACCTTATATATAGTGCATGATCAAGGTTGCATCCTATAACATTCGTAAATCCGTCGGGCTGGATCGCCAGCGCCGCCCCGGGCGTATTTTGGATGTTATCAATGAAATCAACGCCGATATTATTGCACTGCAAGAGGTTGACCGCCGTATCGGCACCCGCCAAACAACCCTGCCCCGCGCGATGATTGCCGCTGAAACCGACCTCAAAATCATCGATATTGCCACGCGCCCAGACAGTATCGGCTGGCATGGCAACGCGCTGCTGGTGCGCAAGGATATCGATGTGCTTAGCCTGCGGCGCCATGACATTCCTGTGTTGGAACCCCGCGGTGCTATCTCGGCTGATCTGGTTGTGCGCGGGGCGCGATTGCGGGTTGTGGGCATGCACCTGGGCTTGCTTAACCGCTTTCGCAAACAGCAAATCCGCGCATTGGGCCAACAGATATTAAACCTCGACCGGCCCATGGCTACCCTGATTATGGGGGATTTGAATGAGTGGCGCCCAAAGGGAAGCCTATCAGAATTTGGCCCTGATTTCACCGTCACCACCCCTGGCCCCAGCTTTCATTCCGCACGCCCCGTGGCCGCACTCGACAGGATCATCCTGCACAAAGATCTGGAGCTTTTAGACGGTAAAGTTCACGCCTCAAGCCTTGCGCGCATCGCATCTGATCATCTGCCGATCTGGGCCGATATCCGTAAACCCGTCTAATCCTTGTTCTTTTTGAACAACTTGCGATTTTCGCGCACGAACTGGTCAATCAATTTTGCCAACCCGCCAAACCAGCGCCCTTTAAGGTAAAAATACCCGGCCATAGACCCCAGCATCGCGCCCAGCGCATCAACAATCAGGTCATACATCGTGTCCACAAGGCCAGATTTTTGCATGTTTGTTGCAAATATCTGGTCAATAATGAACTCAAACACCTCCCATAACACGCCAATCGTCATGCCAAAACAAAAGGCAAACCACACGATTGCAATGGGGGGCGCTGCAAATTTATCGCCGCCAAACAGCATGAACATGAACAAAAATCCGATCAAGCCAAACCCGATGGCCGCCCCTGCGTGCAAGAATACATCCCACCACCAAAGGCGCTCATAAAACCCCCCTACCTCACCTAAAAACAACGTGAAATACGTGAAGATTATAATTGCAGACGTGAAAACTATCGGGATTTTTATATGGTAAAACCGCTGGAACTGCATAGGAGCAAAGGTTAAAGTAAAAGTTAGAATCGTCACCAAAAGTGATGCCCAATGCTGTTCATAAATCGCCCAGGCAGCCCCGCCAAGCAGTAGCGCCCAGATGATATAGATAATGATATTTTGCCGAAATTCTCTCAACGTATGCTCCTTTATACTGCACGTTAATCTGAATCTCGGTTAATTCAATGTCAAACCCTTCCTTTTCTAATTTCACGCGCTATATATTGGGCGAAAATAAAAATGGATGAACCAATGAGCTATAAACCAAAATCCGAATTTTTGCACATCATGCAGGAACGAGGATTCATGGCCGACTGCACCGATCTGGAGGGGCTTGACGAAGCACTAATGGCAGGTGTCGTAACGGCCTATATCGGGTTTGATGCTACGGCTAACAGCCTTCATGTTGGGTCACTGATCCAGATTATGATGCTGCGCTGGTTGCAAAAAACCGGCCACCGCCCGATTACTTTGATGGGCGGTGGAACCACCAAGGTGGGCGACCCTACAGACCGTAGCGATGAACGCCCGCTGCTTAATGCGGACAGAATTGATGAAAATATAGCCGGCATACGCTCGGTTTTTGACACATACCTGCGGTTTGGCGATGGAACCAGCGAAGCTGTAATGATCAACAATGCCGAATGGCTTAACAATTTGAACTATCTCGATTTTCTGCGTGATGTGGGGCGGCATTTTTCCGTTAACCGGATGCTCAGTTTTGATAGCGTTAAGTTGCGCCTTGAGCGTGAGCAATCCTTGTCGTTCCTCGAATTCAATTACATGATTCTGCAAGCTTATGACTTTATGGAACTGAACAACCGGTATGGCTGCATGTTGCAGATGGGCGGCTCGGACCAATGGGGGAACATTGTTAACGGAATTGATCTGACAAGACGTATAAACCAAAATGCGGTTTTTGGATTAACAACCCCATTGTTGACTAAGGCCGACGGCACGAAAATGGGAAAATCTGCGGGAGGCGCAATTTGGTTGAACGAGGACAAGCTCAGCGCTTATGAATTCTGGCAGTTCTGGCGCAACACGCTGGATGCGGATGTGGGTAAATTCCTGAAGCTTTTCACCGAAATCCCCGTGACCGAATGTGATCGCCTTGGTGCGCTGGAGGGGGCCGAGATCAACGCGGCTAAAATCACACTGGCCAATGCTGTCACCGCGCTGGCACACGGCGCAGATGCGGCCGCCACGGCCAAAGCAACGGCGCGTGAGGTGTTTGAAAAAGGTGGGATTGGCGATGATCTGCCAACCGTTAGCTTAGCGCTTAGTGATATCGCAGACGGCATCAGCATCGTGCAGTTGTTTATAAAATCTGGCCTTGTGAAATCCGGCAAAGAGGCCAAGCGCCTGATTGCCGAGGGTGGGGCCAAAATGGATGATACGGTCATAAGCGATGCGGGAACTATGGTTTCCCCGGAAGCTATCGCCAAAACAATCAAACTCTCCGCTGGTAAAAAACGCCATGCATTGGTGAAAATCACAGCGTAGCAACGTCACTTGCAAATAATTGAATATATATTGCCTGCCCTTCTTGTAATAGCCGGGGATTGTCTTATGTGATAGCCAGAACAAAATACGCCACACATAAGGCAAAATAGGACAGTAGATATGCAGCAAATCGCCCTTATCGTCACCGCAATCGCCCTTGGTCTTGGCGTGGGCCATCTAACCGGCGGGTTTGCTTTTTCCTCGGCTGTATGTCTGGTTGCGGGGGTATTTCTGGTGACACCCAGCCTGTTTAAATTTAATCTCTCGGACATTGCCATCATTAAGGATAACCTGCCCAGTATCTTCAAAAATCTGTGGATAAATTATCTGCTGATAAGCGCTGTGGCGCTGGGGATCGGGTATCTAAGCCAGGATATTGGCATCGCCGCGGCCCTGTTTTTACTGGCGCTACTGCCCGGTGGAGGTATGGTGATGATGTGGATCAAGCAAAGCGGTGCAAATGTTAAGCTCGGGTTTATTATTTTCATGCTGAACCTGGCGCTGTTGTTGCCTGTCACCCTGATTTTTGGCCAGTTTGCAAGTTTTGCAGCGGGCTGGTTTCCCGCCCCTGATCTGGCGAGCGTTGCCGATTTAACCACTGGAAAAAACGTGAAACCGATCGGACCGTTCATGATTTTGATCGTGATTCCGTTTCTGCTCAGTCGCATCGTGCTGCAATTTTTTCCAGCGCTGGTCGCCTTTACCGGCAAGAATCAACCGCTGATTTCCAAAGCGACGATGTTCGGAATTGTGTTTTATCTATTCTCGCTCACCACCTCGCAACTGTTGTTTGAGGTCAGCATGATGGACCTGCTGAAGGCCATTATTGCCACAGCAGCTTTTTATGCTGTGGTCATTGCCAGCGCAATATTCTTCACCGACCTCTCCCCGAGAGGTAAGTCCGTATTCTGGCATATCGCCACCCGTTACATCACGCTGGCGCTTATTCTGGCGGTGTTCAGCGTGGATGTTTTCGGGGCAACCTTTATCCTGCCAATCATGATCGCCTATTTCATCCAGATTGGATCTGCAGGATTTTTGGCGCGGCGCGAGGCACAGTAAATCCTCAAGTGTGTGAATTTCATCACATAACTTGAACCCAATTCATAATAATTGCATAACTGGAGAACAAAGTGTTAACAGTCTATAATAACTTGCGCCTTTTGGGCAGTTTATTATATCAATAAGTAACTAACGTGAGAGGTTATTATGAAACTTTCTAACATTCTGAAAACTACGGGTGCTTTTGCAATCATTGCAGGCACTGCACATGCACAAGGATTTAGCGGCACCGCATCCTTTGAATATGATTTCCTGTCATCCATTTCACCGGATGGATCTATATCTTCTAGTTCTTATGAAAGCGCTTACGAGGTATATAACTTTGGGCTTGATATCGACTGGACCTCAAGCGGCGGGTATACATATGGGATAAATGCCCTTTCTTCGTATGGGAGCAAAGCTGGCGCCGCCAATAACGATTCCTTTAGCAGCGGCACACAGGTTGATCTGAGATTTGGTAAAAATTTCGGTACAATATATGCAGAAGCATTCGTAGGCTACCTGGATTCGATTGGCGAAGATAACGGTGATAATTCCATTCGGTATTTTGGTGGTATTGCGGCATCTTACGCAATGTCCAATAACATGACCATCACGGGTCAGATTGGATATTTGGACGGTACAGAGGGAACGGATGATGACGGAATGGATGGCCTTGCCGAAGCCGTATTCGCCAGCATTGGTACCACATATAACATCAACAACAGCATTGCGGTTGGCTTGAATATAGCCGGTGCAAGCGGTGTTATGGATGATAGTACACCTCGTAATAGCGCGGATATCTGGGAAGTGCAGGCAAACGTGCACTATATTCCCGCAGCTTATCCTGGTTGGGATATTTATGCGACGCTCAGCTACACCTCGTATTTACAAGGGACTGAAGAAGATCTCTTGAATGACACGTCAGTTGGGGTTGGTGTTGCCTATCACTTTGGTGCGCAGGGCGTCAGGTCTGCACCCGCATTGCCGTTGGCAAAATGGGTCGCGGTTACGGCAGGACCAATGGAATAATATACCAGACATATTATCTGATCGGGGGTCGCCACTGGTGGCCCTTTTTCATTCTCCCAGCATCCATTCACCATTAGGGGTGAAGGCATGAAACGCAAAGGCAAATGAAAATTCATGCACAACATCCGCGCCGGTATTTGCGTCATATACCCGAATAGAACCGATATCGCGGGCGTGCTCAATGAGGCTGGTATCAAGCGCCGAGACCATGCCGGATTTCCAGACGATCCGCACCCCGGCCTCGGTCAAAGTCTCAAGGTTTTGCAGACGTTCCAGTGGCCAGGCTCGATTTCCGACCCGGATCACCCGCGCCAGCGGTGAAATCCCGTGCGGCGGATTTTCCCCGTTATAGAGAAACGGGCTCGCTGATCTATCATAGCCCGCATAGGGATTGGCGCCGTATTGCCGACGATGCGTGGTTGGCTCTGCCATGACCTCACCATTAGGATTACGTGCGCGAAATTCCCCTAAGGATTCCATCCAGCTAACGATTGGCGTCAGCTTTTTGCCGTTCATATCCCCGACAATCCCCGCGCCGGTGAACTGCTGCCACCAGCTTTCGGTTTGGCGGTCAAACATAATCATATCGGAATTTCGCAGCTTGCCCGAGACCCCGAATTCCAGCACCTGCCCGTCGAGCCGTCGATCAAACACCAGCGCAGAATTACACAGCGGGCAAAAA
>CAYSAZ010000018.1:0-23775 GCA_964429065.1 uncultured Rhodobacterales bacterium | reverse complement strand
GGGCAAAAACGGGCAACGCAAAACTGATAAGTAATGCTATGGAAATATATGGGCGAAACATCGGCAGCTCCTTTTCAGATATGCTGCCACCCTGCCCCTGTTTCATGTGCCACGCCAGCCCTGCTCACGCCAAATTGACGAAATGCGAATAGGGCTGAGTATTATTTACGGGCAAATCCACAATGATCTGGCATCGAGACGGTGCCAAAACCGGAATTTACGCCTAAACCACTAACCTAGTTTAGTAGTTTATATAAATGTCGATAACCTACTGTAGTTAAACAGTAATAATGCGTGTCTATGATTTGTATTGCGTTGATTTTGCGTTATATCTGATCAAAAACGGCAGCCAGAATTTCTCCTGCCCGCCGTTCAAATACACTTGATAACGCCTACCTAAAGGTCGGATTTCACCCGCACGCTGGCCATGTAATCGGGGTCCTTGAACACCGAACCGTTGTCAGTTGACGAGCCTTTTTTGATCCCGTGCACAATATCCATACCGCTGATTATTCGGCCAATTACCGTATATTTACCGTTTAGCGAAGAATATTCATCAAGCATGATGAAAAACTGCGAGTTGGCCGAATTAGGGTCCCCGCCGCGCGCCATGCCGACAATTCCCTCAACGTAAGCAATGTCGGAAAATTCCGCTGTAATATTGGGCAACTCGGATTGTCCAAAGCCAGCCTGACGATAGTCAAATCCTTCAACTTTGCCGTATAGCACATCCCCCGTTTGCGCCATAAAGCCGTCAATCACCCGGTGAAAGGCCACGCCGTCATAGATCCCTGCCCGCGCCAAAGCCTTGATTTGGGCGATGTGCAAAGGCGCAAGATCGGGGCGTAGCAGAATTTCCACAACGCCCGGATTTCCCCCGGCAATTTCGATCACCAGAACATTTTCAGGGTCAATGTCCACTTGTGCATTAACCGAAAATCCAGCCGTTGCCGCCAATGTAACAGCCGCAAGGGTTTTCAAAAACAACCGCCGCATCACAGATCCGCCGCCACTTTAACCGAAATCATCCGATCCGGTTTGGGCGCCGGTTCGCCGCGCTGGATATTGTCGACATGTTGCATCCCATCAATCACGCGCCCGTAAACCGTATATTGATTGTTCAGGAAATGCCCTGCGTCAAACATGATAAAAAACTGCGAATTGGCCGAATCCGGGTTTTGGCTGCGCGCGGCACCCAACACTCCTTTGTCAAATGGCAAGCTTGAAAATTCAGCCGGTAGGTCAGGAAAATCAGAGCCACCAGTGCCCGCCGCACCAAGGTTAAAATTATTCTTCATATTGCCGTTGGCGACATCGCCGGTCTGGGCCATAAAGCCGTCAATCACCCGGTGAAAGGCGACGTTGTCATACTTACCGGCGCGCGCCAGTTCTTTCATGCGCTCCACATGTTTGGGAGCGACATTGGGCAGCAACTCAATCGTGACATTGCCATCCTTGAGTTCGATAATAACTGTATTTTCTGGGTCTGTAATATTGGCCATGGTAGCCTCCTGAATGAATGTTGATGCGAAACTATGCGCCACGGGCAAAAAACAAAAGGGGGATTTAGGATTTTGTGTATTTTTTGCGAAGTTCCGCCGCAACCGCACTGGGCACAAAGCTGGTAATATCCCCGCCAAGACGCGCGATTTCCTTGACCAGACGCGAGGCAATCGCCTGATGTTGCACGTCTGCCATCAAAAACACCGTCTCAATCTGGTCATTGAGCACCCGGTTCATCCCGACCATCTGGAACTCATACTCAAAATCCGAAACCGCCCGCAACCCGCGAATAATCAGGGATGCATTCACATCCTGCGCGCAGTCTATCAGCAGGTTTTCAAAAGGATGGACGATGATTTCCGTGTTGGACGAACAGGTGACCTTGGCGCATTCATCCTTGATCATCCCCACACGTTCTTCGAGCGTAAATAATGGCCCTTTGTCCCGGTTAATCGCCACCCCGATCACCAGCCGATCCACCAGCGTGCAGGCGCGCCGGATAATGTCGCGGTGCCCTAATGTGACGGGATCAAAAGTCCCTGGATACAATCCAATGCGCATGTGTTTGCCTTCTTATCTAACGTCCACGCAACAATATTGCGCACCCCGCGTCAAGAGCATATCAGGCATTTCCGGCAATCATTTCCATCATCGCGTCATTATCAAGCTTGATCTCGGTAATGCGCGCCGCAACAGCGTCCCCGATGGATATCACCCCGACCAGATCATCGCCATCCATCACCGGCATATGGCGAAACCGCCCCTCGGTCATCATTTTCATAACCGCTTGCGGTGTATCTTTCATCGTGCAGGATTTCACAGATTTTGTCATGATATCCGCAACACAATCCTCCATGCAGTCCACGCCGCGTTTGCCGATCTCACGCACAATATCGCGTTCAGACAATATACCTTTAAGGGCCTGCCTGTCATCGCGCACCAAAACCGCCCCGATACGCTTGGCAGACAGTATCCCAGCCGCCGTTGAGAGCGTATCTTTAACAGACACGGCATAAATTTCATTTGAGGATTTATTCGCTAATATGTCACGTATAAGCATGGGCTTTCCCTTTCTGGAGGTAATAATATCCAGCGTGCAATGCTAGGTTGATACCTGTCAAGCGTTCTATTGCAACTGATGTAGCGTCTTGCGCAAATGTTTAACCACCAGTTCAGCCGCACGGTTAATGCGTGTGATACGGTTATCATCTTGATGGCGCAGCAGATAAAATCCGCGCGTCAGGGCTATTTTTTCCGGCAGAATTTGCACCAAATCGGGGTATTCGGCGGTCAGGAAATCGGGCAAAATACAGATGCCATCCCCCGCCAATGTCCAGCGTAGTTGCACAATCAGGCTGTTAGAGGTCAGGCGCGGATCTTTATCCTGTTTCAGGATTGACAGGTAATCCAGCTCCTTGTCAAAAATCATATCCGAGATATAGCCAATGCAAGGCACATTCGACAAATCCGCCCGTTTTTGCACATCCCCAAGCGTCTCCAGCAGCCCGCGCGCGCCATAAAGATGCAACTTATAATCTCCGATTTTTTGCACCTTCAGCCGTCCGGTACTTGGCGATGATACGGCCACGGCCAGATCCGCCTCACGCCGCGAAAGGCTGAAATTTCGCGGTAAAGCCACGATCTGGATTTTCAGATCAGGGTTATCACGGCAAAGCTCTGCCATGGCCTCGGTCAGCAGATAGTTCGCAACCCCGTCGGGCGCACCGATGCGCACAATCCCCGACAGACGATCGGACCGCCCTCCTACATCCTGTTGCGCCACCGAGGCAATACTTTCCATACCCTGCGCATGATCCACCAGATTGCGCCCGGCATCGGTCAGGCTGTAACCTTGGGGCGAGCGATCGAAAAGCTTTGAGCCCAGCGCCTCTTCCAGCGTCGAAATACGCCGCCCGACAGTGGCCGGATCCATGCCCAGCACCTGCCCTGCCACGACCAGCCGTGACATTCTGGCAACCTGCAGGAACACACGCAAATCATCCCATTTCATTTGGCCCTTTTCCATGTGCATATCTGTATCACAGCTTTTCATAATGCAAAAATGCAAAATGCTTTTGGAAAGATATTTCTGACAAGCCCGAAACCTGTGCGTATAGTTTGCCCAAGTTAGCGCAGAAAAGGACATTCCATGAAAGAACTTACCCATTATATCAACGGCGAGCATGTACCCGGCACCTCTGGCCGATTTGCCGATATCTACAATCCGGCAACTGGCGAGGTGATTGCACGCGCGCCGTTAGCATCTAGCGCTGAAATGGACATTGCCGTTCAGGCCGCCGCAGCCGCGCAACCGGCATGGGCCGCAATGAACCCGCAACGGCGCGCACGCGTGATGATGAAAATGGTGGATCTTTTGCACCGCGACATGGACCGCCTCGCCGAGACCTTATCACGCGAACACGGCAAGACCCTGCCCGACGCCAAAGGCGATGTGATCCGCGGCCTTGAAGTTGTTGAATATTGCATCGGCGCACCAGAGCTGCTGAAGGGTGAATATACCGACGGAGCCGGGCCTGGCATCGATATGTATTCCATGAAACAGGCGCTGGGTGTTTGCGCCGGCATAACACCGTTCAACTTTCCCGCCATGATCCCGATGTGGATGTTTGCCCCCGCGATTGCCTGTGGAAATGCCTTCATCCTCAAACCCTCCGAGCGCGATCCATCCGTGCCAATGATGCTGGCAGAATTGATGGAAGAGGCGGGCCTGCCAAAAGGCATTTTGCAGGTCGTGAACGGTGATAAAGAGGCCGTAGATGCTATCATCGCCCATGAAACCATCCAATCGATCGGCTTTGTCGGCTCAACCCCGATTGCCGAATATATTTACGCTGGCGGCTGTGCGACCGGTAAACGGGTGCAATGTTTTGGCGGGGCGAAAAACCACGCCATTATCATGCCCGATGCAGATATGGACAACGTGGTCGACGCGCTGATAGGTGCCGGATTTGGCGCAGCAGGCGAACGGTGCATGGCAATTTCTGTGGCGGTGCCGGTTGGCGAAGATACCGCTGATCGTCTGATTGCCGCGCTAAAACCCCGGGTGGAAAGTTTGAAAATCGGGCCGTATACCTCTGGCGATGACGTGGATTTTGGCCCTGTCATCACGGCTGCTGCCAAAGACAAGATCAACGCTCTGGTCGAAAGCGGCGTCACCCAAGGCGCAGCCCTGGCCGTTGATGGCCGCAACTTTAATTTGCAAGGCTATGAAGACGGCTTCTTTGTCGGCGCCTCACTATTTGATCATGTTACCACCGACATGGATATCTACAAACAAGAGATATTCGGCCCTGTGCTGTGCACATTGCGCGCCAAAACCTACGATGAGGCCGTAGGCTACGCTATGGACAATGAATACGGCAACGGCACGGCTATTTTCACCCGCGACGGTGACACGGCCCGCAATTTTGCCAACCGCATCAATGTCGGTATGGTCGGCATAAACGTCCCCATCCCCGTACCACTTGCCTACCATACCTTTGGTGGCTGGAAAAAATCGGCCTTTGGGGATCTCAACCAACACGGGCCGGATGCCTTTAAATTCTATACGCGGACCAAAACCGTGACATCGCGCTGGCCATCAGGTGCGCGCGAAGGGGCCGAGTTTTCTATCCCGACGATGAAATAATAAACCGGGGGGGCAAAATCGCCCCCCCCCTTCTTTCTTTCAAAAATACTCAAAATCCGCCCCTGCCGAAAAGAAAGCCCCTTATGGATTTCGCGCTAACAGACGAACAACAGATGATTTTCGATATGGCTTACGATCTAGGTCAAGACAAAATCGCCCCCTTCGCGCAGATCTGGGCAACTGCCGGAACCATCCCGAAATCGCTCTGGCCCGAGGTTGCCGCACTGGGGCTTGGCGGCATTTATGTATCCCAGGAACACGGTGGCTCGGGGCTGTCACGCCTTGATGCAACCCTCGTTTTTGAGGCTTTGGCGATGGCCTGCCCTTCGGTCAGCTCTTTCCTGTCCATCCACAATATGTGCGGCGGCATGATCGACAAATTCGCAAATCCTGAAGCCAAAGAAAAATGGCTGCCCGGGCTTTGCACCATGGAAAAGGTATTTTCCTACGCGTTGAGCGAACCGGGTTCCGGCTCAGATGCGGCTGCCCTGCGCACCCGTGCCACGCGCACAAATACTGAATATGTTTTAAACGGCACCAAGGCATTTATCTCGGGGGGCGGGTATTCAGATGCCTATATCGTTATGGTGCGCACCGGGATCGATGGTCCCAAAGGCATATCCAGCGTGGTGGTCGAGGCGGGCAGCCATGGCCTGTCTTTTGGTGCGCCTGAAGAAAAGATGGGATGGCTTGCACAACCCACAGCGCAGGTGCAGTTTGACGATTGCAAAATCCCTGCGAGCAACCTGATTGGCACTGAGGGCAAAGGGTTTTCCTATGCCATGGCCGGGTTGGATGGCGGGCGGTTGAACATCGCAGCCAGCGCCCTTGGTGGTGCACAAAACGCCCTCAATATCGCGCTTAATTACATGGGGGAACGCAAAGCATTTGGCAAAACGCTCGACCAGTTTCAGGCCCTGCAATTTCGCGTCGCCGACATGGAGACGGAGCTGCAAGCGGCCCGCATATTCCTGCGCCAGGCGGCCTGGAAACTGGATAATAACGCGCCCGATGCGATAAAATATTGCGCCATGGCCAAACGTTTCGTGACCGATACCGGCTTTACAGTCGCCAATGACGCCCTGCAAATGCTGGGGGGGTATGGATATCTGTCCGATTATGGTATCGAGAAAATTGTGCGCGATTTGCGGGTACATCAAATCCTAGAGGGCACGAATGAAATCATGCGCCTGATCACGGCACGCGCAGTTTTAACGGAGCGAGATAATGCCTGACATAGATATCCGTATTGACGGTAAAATCGGACGTATTACGCTGAACCGCCCCGAAGCTTTGAACGCCCTGTCCTACGACATGGCCATGGCGATTGAGGCGGCGCTTGATGACTGGCGCGCGGATGATCGTGTCGCCTTGATCCTGATCGACGCGATGGGTGACAAGGCCTTTTGCGCCGGGGGCGACATTCAGGAAATGTATGATACAGCCAAGAGCGGTGATCTTGCCTATGGGCGCAAATTCTGGCGCGATGAATACCGCATGAATGCCAAGCTCGCAAACTTCCCCAAACCCTATATCGCGCTGATGCAAGGGTTTACCATGGGCGGCGGGGTTGGAATTTCATGTCACGGCTCGCACCGCGTGGTTTGCGAGACCTCCAAAATTGCCATGCCGGAATGTGGCATTGGTCTGGTGCCCGATGTTGGTGGATCACTGCTGCTGGCCCGCGCGCCGGGGCGTTTGGGGGAATATCTGGGCACCACAGGCGAACGCATGGGGCCGGGTGATGCTATTTACAGCGGTTTTGCCGATTACTATATCCCGCGCAAATTCTGGTCCGCCCTTAGCCGAATTCTGGTCGAAACCGGCGATTTTGGCGTCGTGGACCGTATGGCGCAAACCCCGCCCCAAAGTCCGTTTTTGGCTCAACAAACCCGCATAAACGCGCATTTCAAAAGTGATACCATCCACGATATCCTGCGCGATCTGGGGGATGATGATTGGGCAGATGCACTGCGCAAAGCCATCACGAAAAACTGCCCGCTGTCTGTTGCAGCTACCATTGAACTGGTGCGCCGCAGCCGGGCGGTCGATACGATTGAGCACGCTTTGCAACAGGAATACCGCTTTACCAGCCGCAGCGCCTCGGAGGGGGATTTCATTGAAGGTATCCGCGCCGCCATCATTGACAAAGACCATACACCGCGCTGGAAAATTCCACGATTGCAGGATGTTCGCGATATCGATGTCACAAATATGCTTTTGCCACTTGGGGCAGATGAGCTGAAATTATAAGGGTTAACGGATGAAAATCGGATTTATCGGACTGGGAAATATGGGCGCACATATGGCGCGCAATTTGGTTGCTGCGGGGCATGAGGTTAGCGGTTTTGATGTCGCAGATGTGAATATCGACGGGGTGCTTGTTGCCAAGACAGCCGCAGAGGCCGCCATGGGGCAAGACGTGGTTATCACGATGCTGCCAAACGGGGATATTTTACGCAATGTCGCGGATCAGATCATCCCGAGCATGCAATCGGGTGCCTGTCTGATTGATTGCTCAACTGTGGACGTAAAATCCGCCCGCGCTGTTGCTGATCAGGCCCAAAACGCTGGCATACTGGCCGTAGACGCCCCGGTTTCCGGCGGGATTGGCGGGGCCGAGGCCGGCAGTCTGACCTTTATGGCAGGTGGCAGCGCCGCGGCGTTCAAGATAGCTGAACCGCTGTTTGACATCATGGGCCAAAAGGCGGTGCACTGTGGGGATGCGGGCGCTGGACAGGCGGCAAAAATCTGCAACAACATGATCCTTGGCGCTACGATGATTGTGACGTGTGAGGCCTTTGCACTGGCAGATAAGCTTGGCCTTGATCGCCAAAAAATGTTCGATGTTGTGTCCACATCTTCGGGCTATAGCTGGACCATGAATGCCTATTGCCCCGCACCGGGTATTGGCCCAAAAAGCCCTGCTGACAACGATTATAAACCGGGGTTCGCTGCCACATTGATGCTCAAAGATTTAAACCTCGCCCAACAGGCCGCCACCACTGTTGATGCGGCCACCCCTCTTGGTCAGCACGCCCGCGATATGTATGCATCTTTTGTTGCGGACAATGATGCGGATATGGATTTTTCGGCTATGTTGCCGTATTTGCAGGATAAAACGTACAATTAATCAAACCATGAGCACCTCGTTGAGTATTTCATGCGCACGATTAACTGTGGCGCGCCCCTCGGTGATTGCGGCCTCTGCACGGTTCAAATCCAGCACCGAAAAATCCTCCAGATGCACATCCAGCAATACGTGTGGCGGCTCGCCAATCAGGCGGGAGCGGCGGACCTGATCGACCATCACATCAATCGAGGTTGCGACGACGTCAAAATAATTTGGCGGCCGGTGACTTTTGGTGCGTCCGCGTGTGATCACATCGACAATTCCGCGCACATAGCTTGGTAACCCGGCACGGATCGCGGCCCATGTCTCATCCCCCCGGTCCGGTGGTTCGTTCCACATAACATTGAGGCGTTTGGCTTCGGGATTAACCGCAATTACAATATCAGCCCCCAGCGCTCGACACGCCGAAACCGGCAGCGGGTTGGTTAACCCTCCGTCCAACAACCAGCGCCCGTTAACCTCTAGCGGGCTGATAATACCGGGAAGCGAAATCGAGGCCCGGACTGCCTCTATGATGCTTCCGTCTTTCAACCAAACTTCGCGGCCAGTGCGCATATCGGTAGCTATGGTCAGAAACGGGATCGGCAGGTCTTGAATATTTGCGGGCATGTTTAGCGACTCAAAAAACTTGCCCACCTGCTTGGCCTCCACCAAGCCCCCGGAATTGAGGCTGACATCGACCATCATCGCCAATTTGGCCGTGGTAATGCTGCGCGCCCATTCCTCCAACGCGTCAAGATTGCCGCTAACATAGGCGGCCCCGACCAGCGCCCCCATCGAACATCCGCACACGACATCGGGTTTTATACCCCGTTCTTCAAGCGCCCGGATCACCCCGATATGCGCCCAGCCGCGCGCGCCCCCGGAGCCAAGTGCAAGCCCGATTTTAGGTTTCGTCATGTTCCGCCCTCGCATTTTCAAGGAATCGCCGCACATCCCGGCGCGATTTTAGATGATGACATGTTACACCCGCAGGCAGGTTTTGCACCACCTCCAGATCGCGCGCATAAGAGCGGCGGCGATATCCAGCCACCCATTTGATGATAAATTCGCGATCAAATCTTTCCGGGCACCCGGTCCCCATGTCTGGCCGCGTGCGCCCCAACGTGCGAAACGTGCGCCAGATCACGCGCCAAACCCGCAGCACAGTTGGAAAATCCAGAAACACTACCGTATCTGCCCGCGCAATACGTTCGGGGAATGTGGCGTGGTGATTGCCGTCAAATACCCATGCATCTTGTGCCATAGCCGCACGAATTAACACGGTGGTTTCGCCCGCCTCGCGCTGCACCCAACCCGGTTTCCAATACATCGGATCAATATGCACTACCGGTAGGCCGGTCACATCCCCGAGACGCTGCGCCAAGGTTGATTTCCCGGATCCCGAGGCACCAAATATCATCACGCGTTGCATCCGCTTACATCCTCTAAAAAACCTGCTATAAATAAGAATGCCGCATATAAGTCAAAGGAAAACCCATGGAAAAATCTGCTGATGCGCGCGTGCAAAAGTTTCTGGGTGATATGCAAGCGCTGGACGGTAAAAAATATGACATTTTGCAAAATGCCCGCGCCATAGTTCTGACCCAAGCCCCAAAAACCAGCGAGCGGTTTATGTATGGTGGCATCATGTTTTCGCACAACGGCGATTTTGGTGGGGTATTTGCCAGTAAAAACTATGTATCTTTCGAATTCGGGCAAGGATATGCATTCCTCGACCCTGATAAACGGCTTGAAGGGGGTGGGAAATTTCGCCGGCACTTAAAACTGCGTTTAACCAGCGATATTACCACCAAAAACCTTGATTTTTTCGTGAAGCAAGCCCTACAACATATCCCCTAAATACGCCCCCGTATAACTGCCCTTAGCCTGTGCGATGTCTTCCGGCGTGCCGGTTGCGATGATCTCACCGCCGCCGTCGCCGCCCTCGGGGCCAATATCAATCACGTGATCAGCGGTTTTTACGACGTCAAGGTTATGTTCGATCACGACCACCGTATTGCCCTGATCCACCAATTCATGCAGCACCTCCAGCAGCTTTTTCACATCCTCAAAATGTAAGCCCGTGGTCGGTTCATCCAGAATATAGAGCGTGCGCCCCGTGGACCTTTTTGCCAGTTCTTTTGACAGTTTCACCCGCTGCGCCTCGCCCCCTGAAAGGGTCGTGGCCGATTGTCCGACCTTGATATAACCAAGCCCGACACGCATCAAAGTTGCCATCTTGTCACGAATGCTGGGCACGGCTTTGAACATATCTGCGGCTTCTTCAACGTTCATATCAAGAACATCCGATATACTATTGCCTTTAAACAGTATTTCCAAGGTTTCGCGGTTGTATCTTTTGCCATTACAGCTTTCACAGGTCACGTAAACATCGGGTAAAAAATGCATCTCGACCTTGATTACACCGTCGCCTTTGCAAGCCTCGCACCGCCCGCCTTTGACGTTGAAACTAAAGCGCCCGGGTTTATATCCGCGCGTTTTGGCCTCGGGCAGACCGGCAAACCATTCGCGGATCGGCGTAAAAGCCCCCGTATAGGTCGCAGGGTTTGAGCGCGGCGTGCGCCCGATGGCTGATTGGTTAATATCGATGACTTTATCAAGGTACTCCAAACCCTTGATTGATTCCGATGGGGCTGGAACCTGTCGTGCCCCATTCAGGCGCATACTGGCCGTTTTGAACAGGGTCTCAATGGTTAACGTAGATTTCCCCCCGCCCGAAACTCCGGTTACACAGGTAAATGTGGCCAGAGGAAATTTGGCTGTGACATTCTTGAGATTATTACCACTTGCCCCTTTAACCACAATATTTTTGCCACTGCCTTTGCGCCGTACCTTTGGCACTTCGATCTTTCGTTTGCCTGTAAGGTACTGGCCTGTAATGGATTTTTTGCTTGCACATATTTGTTTTGGCGTGCCTTTGGCAATAATCTCACCGCCATGCACGCCCGCAGCCGGACCGATATCGATCACATAATCAGCCGCGCGCACCGCCTCTTCGTCATGCTCGACCACAATCACCGTATTACCCTGATCACGCAGGTTTTCCAGTGTCACCAGCAGACGACCATTGTCGCGTTGATGCAAACCGATGGAAGGCTCATCGAGCACATAAAGCACCCCCGTCAAGCCCGAGCCGATCTGGCTAGCCAGCCGAATACGTTGGCTTTCGCCCCCCGAAAGGGTGCCGGAATTACGCGAAAGTGTCAGGTAATCAAGGCCGACATTCACCAAAAAACCCAGCCGTTCGCGAATTTCCTTAAGAATTGCTTTGGCAATTTCATTTTTCTGCGCACTCAGACTGGCAGGCACGGATTCCACCCAGTCAAAAGCTTCACGGATCGACATTTGCACCACCTGGCCCACATGCAGATCGGCAATTTTCACGGCCAAAGCCTCGGGTTTCAAACGATACCCATCGCAGGTGGCACAGTGCCGGTTGTTCTGATATCGCTCAAATTCCTCACGGATCCAATTGCTGTCCGTTTCGCGGTAGCGGCGCTGCATATTCGGGATAACCCCTTCAAAAGGCCGGGAAATTTCATAAACCCGTCCGCCTTCGTCATAGCGAAACTTGATCTCCTCGCCCTTTGATCCATAAAGCATGACCTGCTGCACAGCTTTCGACAAATCGCTCCATGGCGCGCTTTTCTTAAACTTGTAATGCTTGGCGATGGCCTCGATAGTTTGGCGAAAATAGGGCGATTTCCCCTTGGCCCAGGGAGCGAGCGCACCTTTATAGAGGCTGATACTTTCATCGGGCACCACAAGGCGTTCATCAAAATACAGCTCCACCCCCAGCCCGTCACATTCCGCACATGCCCCAAGCGGGGCGTTAAAGGAAAATAAGCGCGGCTCGATCTCGGGGATGGTGAAACCACTGACGGGGCAGGAGAAATTCTCTGAAAATGTGATACGTTTTGGCGTATCGCTGGCCGTTTCCAGCACGACAATCCCATCCGCCAGATCGAGCGCCGTGCGCAGGCTATCCGCCAAGCGCCCCTCAATACCCTTTTTGATCACCAGCCGGTCAACGACCACATCGATATTATGACGGAACTTTTTATCGAGCGTTGGCGGCGATTCAAGTTCATAGAACTCACCGTCAACCTTGATGCGCTGAAACCCCGATTTGCGCAGTTCAGCGAATTCTTTGCGATATTCCCCTTTACGATCCCGCACAATCGGTGCCAGCAGATAGGCGCGCGTATCAACCTTCATCACCATGATCCGGTCAACCATTTCAGATACTTGCTGCGCTTCAATCGGCAGGCCGGTCGTGGGCGAATAGGGGGTGCCGGCGCGGGCAAAAAGCAGACGCATATAGTCGTAAATCTCGGTCACCGTACCAACGGTGGAGCGCGGATTTTTCGACGTGGTTTTCTGTTCAATCGAAATCGCAGGCGACAGGCCGCTGATATGATCAACATCCGGTTTTTGCATCATATCAAGGAATTGGCGCGCATAGGCCGACAGGCTTTCGACATATCTGCGCTGCCCCTCAGCATAGATCGTATCAAACGCAAGGCTCGATTTTCCGGAGCCCGACAGGCCGGTGATTACCACCAGTTTGTTGCGCGGAATATCAATATCGATATTTTTGAGATTATGTTCGCGCGCCCCGCGCACCTCAATATTTTTCAACTCAGCCATGCCTGCCCCTTATTGCCCGTCAATATATATGCCGTCTCTGATGTAATTGCGAGCACCAGAATGAGAACAAAGAGAGATCATTGCAAGAGGTATTATAGAAGTATTAACATTTTTCTGAAAAATACCTCTGGACACATTCAATTTACTGAATTAGTAGTCTCTTCAAGTTGAAAACATGCATACCACGCTTAAGTAGTGCGCAGCATAAAACAGAATGTCAGGAAATCACATGAACTTATTTGGCTTTAATCGTACAGCAAAACCCGCCACACCGGCCCTGTCGGCACAAGATGCCATAGCACTGTCAGGTAAGGGTGAAATCACCGTTATTGATGTACGTGACCACACAGAACTTGCCCAAACCGGCAAAGCAAAAAACGCCCTCCATATCCCTTTGTTCTTGCTGCAATCCCATGCAAACCCGGGTCATCCGGAATTCAACAAAGCCCTTGATATTGCCAAACCTGTTGCGGTTTATTGTGCCAGTGGTGCACGTTCAGGTATGGCCGCGCGCACACTTACGAAAATGGGATTTGAGAATGTGCATAACATCGGCGGGCTGATGCATTGGCAATCAGCGGGCGGTGCGGTTGTGCGTGCCTAAAGGCCCAAAATCTTTTTGACGTATTCCTGCGTTTCCTCATAAGGAGGGATGCCGTCATATTTTCGCACAGCCCCCGGGCCAGCATTATAGGCCGCGAGCGCCAGTTCCCATGTACCAAAACGGTTGTATTGCTGGCGCAAATACCGCGCGCCACCATCAAGGTTTTCATATATATCCCAAGGGTCTACGCCCAGTTCTTCGGCTGTTCCGGGCATAAGTTGCGTCAAGCCAATCGCGCCGCGATGCGATGTGATTGCCGGTTGCCAATTTGATTCTGCCGTTACAAGGTTGAAAAATAACTGTCTGGGGATATCATATTTTTCGGCCATACTGATGGCCAGCTCATACATGCTGCCCTCAACCACGACCTCGGGTATGGGGAAAGGATCCGCCAGCACCCGGTGATGCAGCGCGTTCAGCTCGGCCGCCATACTGCCCGGTGCCAGATCACGGTTTTGGTATTTCTCTATAAACGAATTGGTGCCCTGAAATTCAAGGTTTACGGGCGCCATGCCTTGGGCGGCGGCCATGCTGGCACACAGGCCCAATGCCCCGCCTAAAATCCTGCATCTCAATCGCATCTGTTTTCTCCTGAAACAGCTTTGTGCGCACAATAGCAATAATTTTTACAAATTGTTAGCCATATCTGTGGTCTACCACCCTGAAATATGGTTAATTTACGCAAATCCAGATTCGCGCATTAGGAGAAATTTATGGCTGGTTCGGTAAATAAGGTAATTATACTTGGCAACCTTGGGGCAGACCCCGAGATTCGCACCTTTCAAAACGGCGGTAAGGTCGCGAATCTTCGGATTGCGACCTCAGAGCGCTGGCGCGACAAAAGTTCCGGGGAAAACCGGGAAAAAACCGAATGGCACACGGTCGCGATTTTTTCAGAAGGTCTGGTCCGCGTCGTGGAACAATACCTGCGCAAAGGCTCCAGTGTATATATCGAGGGCAAGCTGCAAACCCGTAAATGGCAGGATAAAGACGGCAACGACCGCTATTCCACCGAGGTGGTGCTGCAAGGGTTTGATGCCAAATTGGTAATGCTGGGCGGGCGCAATGATAACGGCGGCGGCGGTGGGTACAACGATGGTGGCAACCAGAGTGGCAATGATTACGGCGGCAATCAAGGTGGCGCAAATCAAAGCGGCCCAATCGGTGGTGGTGGTAACATGGATGACGAAATTCCGTTTTAGGCCCGGATAATAAGACGGGCTGTCACATCCGTGCCAACTTTTCACGCATATTGATAATACAGCGTTGACGTGAGGTTTCTGAAACCTCATGCGGCGCGAAATCTGATTCAACTTTGTCCAGAATGTCCACGGCTGCCAGAACGGTTTTTTGATGTTCAGGCGAGATATCTGCATCTGGGAATGCTTCTGTAAAATGGTCAATGAACCGCACGCAGGCTTGTTTCAAAAAGATGTCACCCGGCATACCATTTCGGGTGCATACTCCATAAACCCCATCCAGAAAATATTGCCATGTGGCATCAAAATGCACCGCGTCAAACCCCTCGGGAAACCGGGGCATGATTGCCAATATTGATTCCCCCAATGCACTTATGAAAAACGACTTGGCCGCGGTTTCATATTGCACTTGGAAAGTGGCTCTGGCGCGTGCTTCTGAATCAAGGTTCAGAACATGCAATGTCTCCAGCCATGCCACGTGGTTTTTTAGATGGAAGCGGTAGGGTTGAACTTCACAACTACTGGAAACAAACGAAAGCACATCCGCTGTGTTTTTCACAATATAGGATGGTTTGGGCATAACCCTTTTCTGGATCAAACCCGATAAATCGGCAACACTGATTTGCGCTTCCTTTAAAAAGGTTGTTTCTTCATAGAAATTTTCAAATAGATAAGTAAGTAACATTTTTTCCTCCGTGATTTACATCTCTGGATAGACTATTGCCATGCAGCAATGCTTCGCTTACTATCGAAGTATGAAAGAAGGCCCGAACATCACCACCATTGCCGCACTGATCGGGGATCCGGGGCGGGCTAATATGTTGACCGCATTGATGAGCGGCAAAGCTTTGACGGCGAGCGAGCTGGCGCAAGAGGCGGGTGTTACGGCCCAAACTGCCAGCGCGCATTTGGCCAAGTTGCTGCATGGCGGGATGGTTGCTGTGCGAAAACAAGGGCGGCACAAATATTTCAGCCTTGCCAACAGCCATGTTGCCGATCTGCTGGAACAGATGATGGGATTGGCCGCCCATAATGGACATATGCGTACACATACTGGCCCCAAAGACCCTGCAATGCGGTTTGCGCGGGCCTGTTACAACCATCTGGCCGGGGAAATGGGCGTGCGCGTATATGACCATATGCTGCAAAATACCTGCTTAAAAATTACCGGTACGGATTTAGCGCTGACCCCGCAGGGCCGCGCCTTGATGCAAGGCATCGGCATTGATCTGCATCCGCTTGAAACCGCGCGGCGTCCTTTGTGCAAACCCTGTCTGGACTGGAGTGCGCGGCGCAATCATCTGGGGGGCGCGCTCGGCACGGCATTGTTGACACAGTTTGAAAAACTCAACTGGATCACTCGGCAAAAGGACAGCCGAATTATCAGATTTACCCGCCGTGGCAAGACAGAATTTGATGCCAATTTCCCCCCTATAGACCCCACGTCGCATAGTCGATAAAAGGGCTTTGAACAACATATAGGCCGCTCTATGCCCGCTACTGATACTGTGCAGATTTACCTTGCCACACCGCACGCTTTTACCCTGCCCGATTTCGCAAAAACGCTGGCGAATGTGCTGGATAATACCCCCGTTGCCTGCCTGCGCCTTGGGTTGGCCAGCAATGATGCGTCTGAACTGGGGCGTGCGGCGGACCAGTTGCGCGAAATATGTCATGCCCGGGATGTGGCCATTGTAATTGAGGATCATTACCGCCTGGTTAAACCCCATGGTCTTGACGGGGTGCATTTGACTAGTGGCGCGCAGCATATCCGCGATACACGCCGCGAACTCGGCACAGAGGCCATTATCGGAGCCTATTGCGGGAATTCACGTCATAACGGCATGACGGCGGGCGAAATTGGCGCTGATTATATATCATTTGGCCCGATCAGTGATACCGCATTGGGCGATGGTACAATCGCGCCGGTTGAACTGTTTCAATGGTGGTCAGAAATGATCGAAATACCTGTTGTTGCAGAGGGAAATCTAACTGTAGAAACCATCGCGGCGATTAAGGATCATATTGATTTTCTAACCGTCGGGCCAGAGATTTGGCAAGCTGATCAGGGGCCGGTTGCCGCACTAGAGACGCTTGTTAACGCTCTGCAATAGCGCCATATTATGTGGCTAAATCCTTGGCCAGCCCTTCACGCACAATGTCTTCGCAATAGCGCGCCAAATCTTTGCGAGTGGCAAAATCGCTGGCTTTGACCGGATCATGCAAGGTTACGCGCACACGACCTTTGGTGGAACAAGCCAGCACCGCAAAAGCATGGGGGCGCAACGCCATTTCCCCCCACCAGCCATAAAAATCCTGCGGTAGACCTTTTTGCGGCAAATAACAGATCGTTGCGGGCTGAACCCACACATGATCGATTAGCTCGGGGGTGTGAAAAACACTAAATAAGGTGGAGCGAAACGGAACCACGCGCAGACCATCTGTACTGGTCCCTTCGGGAAAAAAGCAGAGCTGATCCCCAGCCTCAAGACGTTTTAATAATGCTGCCTGATGGTTTTTCGCCTGACTGGCTCGCCGTTCAATAAACAACGTACCCGTGACATCGGCCAACCAACCAAGTACGGGCCAGCGGCGGACCTCGGCTTTGGCGACAAATGACACCCGGGCCGCATCATGCAGCGTGAAAATATCAATCCATGAGGCATGATTGGCAACCACCGCCCCGCCATGGCGCATATGTTTACCAATGATTTCGACCTTCAGCCCGGTCATACGCAACCCAATCGTCCCCCACTTGCTGACAATGGCTGGGCGCAGATGAATTTTGGGGATGATCTTTTCTATGCCAATAAATAAAATATAGGTGGTGATGACCAGAAATGTACCAAAAGCCAAGCCTATGATACGCAAAATAACCCGCACCCATTGCAGCCCTTTGGGTTTAGCAAACACCGGCAACGGCTTTTCATTCCATAGCATATCAGGACTTCTCACGCCTATATAGAGCGCGATATTTATTCACCATATTATTGGTATCCATCAGCAGGCAAACATCTATCGTCTTGAAATTCTTATCAATAAACGCCCCTTCGCCAACAAACCCGCCAAGGCGCAAATAAGCTTTGATCAGGGACGGGATTTGCGCCAGCGCGCGTTCGGTATCAATTTCAGCGGCGGGCATCAAATTCATTTCGGTATAGTGATCCGGGCGCACGCGCACGCGCAAATTCTCGGGGGCAAGATGGTTGTGGTGCAGGTGCGAAAGCGCCTCGGTAATTTCTGTCGGATCATCGCAGTGAAAACTGGCGACGCCAAACAGTACACCGATATCGCGCCGTGCGACATAATCCCCCAGCCCCGCCCAAAGCTGGTGCACGCCGAATCCTCCGCGATGTTGTTTAGCAATGCAGGATCGCCCAAGCTCTAGTGTTTCGCTTTTCAGGTTTTCCAACTTTGTCAGATCATATTCCGAAGCACTGTAAAATCCGATTCCCGCCTTAGCAACGGAGCCGGGCATAAGCCGGTAAACCCCGACCACATGTTCGCGCCCATCGCGCAACGCATGTTTATCGATCAGTAGTAAATGTTCAAAATAAGGGTCAAATTTGTCGATCTCAAGCTGCTGAGCATGCTCTTCCTCTGAAACCTTCGCCCCCATCTCTTCAACAAAAACCCGGTAGCGCAGACGTTGCGCGGCTCGTACATCCGCCTCTGATTCCGCCAAGCGAACCTCAAAGCGTCGTTTTTTTGTAGTCATACTGCGACGCCTCCTGCCATAGATTTTCCAACACGCCGTAAATTACGCAAATATTGCCCATGACACAACAACAGATCGCATTTATGTACCGTTCATATTTTAGGTTGTTTTTATTCATATTAACTATACCTTAACGGTAGCCATGTGATCTAGCCGTTACCCTTGTGGAAAATACCTGCTCTAAAAAGACATGAGACGCATTAATGACAACTTTGCCAGAATGCTCAAAATTTACCGTAATCCGGTCATCGATGACAGATTGCACCTGGCCCAGCCCCCAATCGGCCTTGCCGGGGTGCTTTACCAGATTTCCAGGCTCCAAAAACTGTTTCATCCATTTCCTTGCTCTTGAAAGGCCGCCAAATGCAGTCGCCAGCTAATATCGACACGCTCGTATCTTCACGCATTTGTCACGACCTGATAAGCCCCATTGGGGCAATTAGCAACGGTCTTGAACTGATGGAGGAATTGGCAAGCAGCACACCTGAAATGGCTCTGATCGCTGATAGCGTCGAAAATGCCAAGGCAAAGTTGCAATTTTTTCGGGTGTGCTTTGGGCATGCCAGCCCGGGGGCCGAGCAAAGTGCGGCCGAGCTGACAAATACCGCCAATGCCATGTTACAAGGTCCGCGGCTGGAATTACGGTGGCGTCTTACCGCGCCTGCCCTGCCCCGAGCACAAGTTAAGCTGTTGTATTTACTGCTTTTATGCGTTGAAACGGCGCTGCCCGTTGGCGGAATAATCCATATCATCCAAACCGACGATCGGCTTTCGATCAAGGTTGAGAGCAAGCGCGTTCAGTCAAGTGAAGCCTGGCAGGTTTTCGAGGGACGGCGCTACGTTGCTATCAGTCCCGCACAGGTACAATTCCCGCTTGCACGCGATGTTGCGGCGCAGAATGGGCGTAAAATCCATGTGAAAACCGGGATTAATACCTTAAATATAATGTTATAGCTGCAAACCTTCGCGAAATCGGCGCATATTCGCCTGATAGGCCAGCGCAGATTCGCGCAAATTGGCAATTGCAGACGCATCCAATGCGCGCACCACCTTGCCCGGGCTACCCATAACCAGCGACTCATCGGGGATATCTTTGCCCTCGGTTATTAATGCGCCCGCACCAATCAGACAATTTGCCCCGATTTTCGCACCATTTAGAATAATAGCCCCCATGCCGATCAGACTATTGTCGCCAATGCTACAGCCATGCAGAATCGCCTTATGGCCAATTGTGCATCCGGCCCCGATTACCAGCGGATAGCCCATATCAGTGTGCAGCACGGCATTTTCCTGCACATTACTGCCCTCCCCCACCGAAATACGTTCATTATCGCCCCGCAGCACCGCCCCAAACCAGATCGAGGCCTTGCTTTTCAGCGCCACATCCCCGATCAGCACCGCCGTTGGTGCAACCCAGTAATCACCATCGCGCGGGAAAACCGGCCTTATACCATCAAGTATGTAAATATGGCTCATGGTTTGCGCGCCTCAAATTCGTCGTTCAGGGCTTGTACAAAAGGTTCGAGATGCGGGTTTCGTGCACGCCGCAATCGTTCCGCTGCCAGAATCGTGCGCAATTCATCTTCGGCTTTGTTAATGTCGTCATTTACCAGCACGTAATCATATTCCGCCCAATGGCTGATTTCGGCTCGCGATTGCGCCATGCGTTTTGCAACCACCTCGGGGCTGTCTTGCCCGCGCGCCAACAACCGTGTCTCAAGCGCCGCAATCGAAGGGGGGAGAATGAAAATTGACACCACGGAATCTTTAAGGCCCGAATCTTTGATCTGCTTCCCGCCCTGCCAGTCAACATCAAACAGCACGTCCCGACCTTGCGAAATCGCCGCCTCTACCGGCGCATGCGGTGAGCCGTAAAGGTTGCCGAAAACCTCAGCGTGTTCCAGCATGCCGTCATTATCCACCAGATGTTCAAATTCCGCGCGGGATTTGAAATAATACTCCCGCCCGTCCAGCTCGCCTGCACGGGCGGGGCGGGTCGTGGCCGAAATGGAGAAAACCACATCCGGATCATCTTCAAGTACTCGACGCGACAAGGTGGTTTTACCAGCCCCTGAAGGCGAGGATAAAATAATAAGAAGGCCACGACGTTTAAGCATATCCACTCCAGATCTTGCATTTATTTGCGCATTTGATCAATCCACAGCATAAGTTCAAGCCCGATTTTGACAGGCGTTAAGCTATGGTCAGATTTCTGTGCAATTCTCCTTAAGATTCTATTTACCAATTAACGATTTGTTAACCAAAGTTTACGAAAATCCAGACAATTCCGCTAAAATGTTATATATTAAGGAAACAGTAACCATTTCGACGCGGTAAGAAAAGTATTCGGCCGCTAGTAACAGTTTTAACAGGATTAACATGACCGATACGACCTTAAAAACACTTTATGAGCATTGGAACAGCCTGCGTGAAGGTCAGCTGCCACCGTTTCGTTCAGAGATTTCCCCCCGCGCCCTACCCGAGCAGTTGGACACATTGTTTATCCTTGAAATGCTGAACCCCAAAGATGTGCGCATCCGGATTGCCGGCATCAAAATTTGCGAAATGATTGGCATGGAAGTGCGCGGCCAAAGCCCGATGTCGTTCTTTGAGGAAAATGCCCAGGGGCGCTTTGCCAGTGTTATCACAGATGTGCTGAACGGTGCCTCCATTGCTTGCCTTGGCCTGAAAACCGAAGATAAACTAGGCAATATCGGCAATGTTGAGATGATTCTTCTGCCACTGCGCAGTGATTTTGGTGATGTCAGCCGCATTATTGGCTGTGTTACCGTCCCTAAAGACGGGTTCACCGCGCCGATTCGTTATCATATTGACAGCGTCAAACTGGAGCCTCTTTCACGCAATCGTAATGACGGTATCATTCAACACGCCGGATTTTCTGAAGAACGCGCAGGGTTCATTATGGATGATGCGCCCGCCTTCAGGACCATATCGGGGAATGCTGATATTAGACAAAAGCGCCCGGTGCAAAAGCCGAATTTCCTGAAAGTTGTCAGCTGATATATTCAGATTGTGCGATGCCTTGCAGTGCCAATAGCGCGCGTAAATCCGAATGTTCCAGTCGCGCATCCGCAATTCTGGCCAGCACCGGTTTGGCGCGATACGCCACCCCAAGACCGGCGGCGGCAACCATCGCGCTGTCGTTTGCACCATCCCCCACGGCCAGAACATCATCAGGCTGATATCCGCCCTCGGCGCAAAGTTGGCGTAAACTATCCAATTTTGCTTGCTGCCCAAGGATCGGGGTTTGAACCTTGCCAGTCATCTTGCCATCTGCAAAACACAACCTATTGGCGCGGTTGATCTGAAAACCGGTATGTTCCGCAACACGGCTGGTAAAATAGGTAAACCCGCCTGATACCAATGCCGTCATTGCGCCCAGTGCATTCATGGTTTGCACAAGGGTTTTCGCCCCTGGGTTCAGGCTAACCCGTTCAGCATAGCAGGCTGCAAGCGCTGATTCCGGCAGGTTTTTCAGCAACTTAACCCGTGCGTGAATGGCCTCTTCGAAATCCAGCTCTCCACGCATAGCACGCTCGGTGATGGTCGCGACTTCGGTTTTGACACCCGCAAAATCGGCAAGTTCATCGATGCATTCGACCGGAATAATCGTGCTGTCCATATCTGCAATAAGCATTTTTTTGCGCCGGTTTTGCGCTGCCACCAGATTAGCATCAAGCCCGGGGATCAAGACATCAGGGGCGTCAACAGTGCAGGCTATCTCGACGCTGCAATCTGACAGACGCTTGGGGCGTGCGCCCGAGATTATTTCGCGCGCCTGCACCGCTTGTGCATCTGCAACCCCTTTTGCCGCTGTCAGAACCAGAAAGTGGCTCATACCACGGCGCGGTTTTCACTGTCTCGCACTTGCAATTCCTTGGCCACAAGAAACGCCAATTCCAGCGATTGCGCCGCATTTAAACGTGGGTCACAAGCCGTGTGATACCGATCCGAGAGATCCTCGTCTTTCACAGCCCGCACCCCGCCGGTGCATTCGGTTACATCCTTGCCGGTCATCTCAAAATGCACACCGCCTGCGTATGTGCCTTCAGATTTATGGATGGCGAAAAATTCGCGCACCTCGGCCAGAACACTATTAAACGGGCGGGTTTTATAGCCGCTGGAGGATTTGACCGTGTTGCCATGCATTGGATCACAAGACCACACAACTTTGCGGCCCTCAGCTTCAACCGCGCGGATCAGGGCAGGCAGATGATCGCCAACCTTGCCAGCACCAAAGCGCGCGATCAGGGTCATACGGCCCGCTTCATTTTCAGGATTAATCTTGTCGATCAAACGAATCAGATCATCAGGTTCAATAGTTGGGCCACATTTCATGCCAATCGGATTTTGGACACCGCGCGCAAAATCCACATGCGCACCGTCAAGCTGGCGCGTACGATCCCCGATCCATAACATATGCCCCGAGCCAGCCACGGGCCGCCCCGAGGTCGAATCGATGCGGCAAAGCGCCTCTTCGTATTCCAGCAACAGGGCCTCATGGCTTGTGTAAAAATCGACCCGCTTTAGACTGTCGTTATTGGCACTGCTGACCCCGGCCGCTTCGATGAAAGACAGGGATTGTGAAATCTGGTTGGCCAGATCCTTATATTCCTCATAGCCATCACCGATATTAGTCGATTCAAGCGTCCACTGATGCACACGCTTGATATCGGCAAAACCACCCTGCGAGAAGGCACGCAAAAGGTTAAGCGAGGCCGCCGCTTGCGTATAAGCTTGCAACATACGATCAGGATTAGGCACGCGCGACTGGGTCGTAAAGGCAATATCATTAATGATATCACCGCGATAGCTGGGCAATTCCACCCCGTTAATAATTTCCGTATCCGCCGAGCGTGGCTTGGCAAATTGCCCCGCCATACGACCAATTTTTACCACAGGTTTCTTGGCCCCAAAGGTCAAAACCACGGCCATTTGCAGCATCACCTTATAGGTGTCACGGATTAGATCGGCGCTGAACTCATCAAAACTTTCAGCGCAATCGCCCCCTTGCAGCAAAAACGCCCGCCCTTCGGCGACCTCGCCAAGTTGGCGGGTCAAACGCCGCGCTTCGCCTGCAAAAACCAATGGTGGATAGCTGGAAAGCCGTTCCTCAGCCGCATTTAAGGCCGCTTTATCCGTATAGGTGGGCATCTGAATGCGAGGCTTGCTGCGCCAATCGGTTTTTTTCCAAGTTGCAGACATCGGTTTTGCTCCTGTGACAAAAGTACACGCTGTTATAGGGGGGGGATTTCCCATTGACCATAGCTGAAAAATAAATTCAGGTGAAGGTAC
>CAYSAZ010000017.1:29219-36183 GCA_964429065.1 uncultured Rhodobacterales bacterium | reverse complement strand
GGGTGGCCGGCTTTGGTTAGGCCAAGGTGTTTTGGCGAAACTGTCAGGCTGCGCAGCATTGCCTCAACCTGTGCGCCGCGGTTCAGGTGTTCGCCGTGTGCGCCCCAGGCGGCGACCAGATCGTCGCTCCAATCTACGCCTTGCCGGATTGTGGCGTCGTTTAGCGGCCCCACAGGGTCTGATTGGGCGCGCATATCTTTGGGATCGGTGGCGCGGTAGGCGAATATGTTGCACACGCGAAATGCGCCGTAGCCCAGTGTGCGGGCGCGCCGTTCACAGCGTTCAACGGTCGGGTCGTTCTGAATTTCCGTGGCCGTGGACGGGTTGAGCATCAAGAACATCACCCGCTTGCCATTTGCATCCCAAACTCGGGTCAAATCATAGCGGTATTTTTCGCAATCCGAGTAATTTGCAACTGATGGCGCATCGCCTTTTTGAAATTCTCGTGTGATCATGGCATGAATGCTCCCAAGTTTTGGATCTGTTGGTTTTTCGCGTCAAAATTTTGAGGATCAAGCCATTTTTTGAACGCGGTTTCAAGCGCCGGCCACTCGGAATCAAGTATGGAATACCACGCTGTATCACGATTTCTGCCTTTATATACAACGGCTTGTCGGAAAATACCTTCAAAGGTAAACCCCAACCGTTCCGCCGCCCGTCTGGAGCCTTCATTCAGTGCGTCACATTTCCATTCATAGCGCCGATAGCCTAGCGAAAATGCCTGTTGCATCAGCAAAAACATTGCCTCTGTCGCGGCTTGTGTGCGTTGTAAACATGGGGCAAAGCTGATGCTGCCAATTTCGATCACACCCATATCCGCATCAATGCGCATGAGTGCCGCCAGCCCCGTAGCCTTGCCCGTAATTCGGTCGATTATCACGTGAAACAAAGGGTCATCGCCTTGGCATTGCACTTGCAACCAGGTCCGAAAATCTTCTGAGGTCACAAACGGGCCAACTGCCATATAGGTCCAAATACCGTCGGTTTTATCGTGCGAAAACGCTGTGAATAAATCCGATGCATGGCGGGCAATATCAAGCGGTGCAACCGTGCAAAACTGCCCGTTTAGAGACTGGCGAGGCGGTGGGCTGGCGGGGTGCCAATGCACATCTTCACCGATTGGTTGCCCCAGAGGGTTTTTACGTTCTGCCATTGATTATCCCAAAACAAAAACCCTATTGGGGTGCAATTCGCCGCCTTTGTAAACCCCGATTGCCACCGGAATACCATCCAGAGAGGCCCAAACCTCCTCGCCGTATTCCACGTTGGCTGCAATCACCATTCCGGGGTTTCCATTGCGCAATTTCGCCGCCCCTTCTGGCGTGCAGTGCAATTCTTCCAGATCGTTCAAACCAGCACTTAGCGGCAATAAAAATGCATCCAAGGCCGGGTCTTTGGCCAATGCATCCAGTTTTTCAAACGGAATACTATCGGCAATTTCAAACGGTCCCGCCCAAACTCGACGAAGCTGCACCACATGGCCAAAACATTCTAATTTTGCGCCCATATCCCGCGCGATGGAACGCACATAGCCCCCCTTGCCGCAGGTCATTTCCAGCACCACGTGATCCGCATCCGGCATCTCGATAAACGTAAGCGTTTCCACAAATAATGGCCGCGCCGACAGTTCCATCTTTTCGCCATCACGCGCCCGTTTGTACGCCCGCTCGCCGTCTACTTTTACTGCTGAATACTGTGGTGGTACTTGCATAATATCACCGGTGAATTCCGCCAAAGCCGCCCGAATTTCATCAGCCGTGGGGCGTTTTTCACTTGTTGAAATCACTTCGCCTTCAGCGTCATCGGTATTCGTGGCTTGGCCCAAACGCACCGTAAATCGATAGGCTTTCAGCGCATCCGTTACATAAGGCACGGTTTTTGTGGCCTCACCAAAAGCGATTGCCAACACGCCGGTTGCTGCGGGGTCAAGTGTGCCTGCATGCCCCGCTTTTTGCGCGTCAAACGCCCATTTTGCCTTGTTTACAACGGCGCTTGAGGTGATCCCCAAGGGTTTATCAACAATCAGCCAGCCGTGAACGGCGCGCCCTTTTTTGCGTCTTGCCATAAGTATTCCTAAAGTTTCGGGGGTTGGCCGGATTTGGCCCAGCCGTTTTTGATGCGTTCATACAAAGCAAAATCATCGCGATAAAGCGCCATGATACGTCGTGATATTTCCGGCGTGAGGATTTCAGTGTTGGAAAACGGGCGCCGGGATTCATTTCTGACCGACACCATCTGCATGGCCTCTGTCAGCTGCGGAATGCGCGTACCAGAAATTTGCAATAACTGTTGTTCCAGGTTCTCCAGCAACAGCGGGTTCAGGCCAAAAAATGCGGCGCGTTTGGCAACCTCGATTTGCGGGCGCCAATGAGGGTTCAGCGTAGCGATATCCTGATGGGCGAACTTATGTTCGAGGTATCCCAAAAGCGCGCCACAATTTTTTTGATGTGCTGCAAGAGAAATATTATTCCCGCTGATAAACCCGCGTTTGGCTTGCAGCCGTTTGGCGATCCATGAAAAAGCCTGTGGACCGGTGCCATAAACCTTATCAAAATAGAGCGATAAAAACCGGTCAGCTGGTTCACGAACAACAAAGAAACTGATCGCATTTTCCAACTGTTTTTGCGTCAGGTTTTGCCGCTTAATCGCGTCATTGCCGTGAATGTGCAAAGGGTCGGGATGGGGGGTGCCATGATCAAGAACATAGAGTAAATTCTTGAGATATGTGCAGCCAGCCTTGAGCGTCACGATGCAATTCAGCGGTGCGGTTTCAGCACTAAGCACGCGCAAATGCGTAGCATCGCTGGCCGTATCGGTTTGCACCCATGCTTGCCATTTCTGCGTTGTTTCTTGATGAATACGTTTGTCAGCCGCATATAATGTTTCAATTTTATCGCGC
Source organism: uncultured Rhodobacterales bacterium (assembly GCA_964429065.1). Lineage (GTDB taxonomy): Bacteria > Pseudomonadota > Alphaproteobacteria > Rhodobacterales > Rhodobacteraceae > NORP23. The sequence goes on along the minus strand of CAYSAZ010000017.1, from coordinate 33,284 downwards.
AAAGCTGTGCTAAGGACCTGATCGCGGGTCACAGGCCACGCGGCTTCATTCCTGAAAGTCACGGCGCCCATTGCTGTGCGAATTTCAGGCAAAACATCACCTAAAAACAGCGGCAATTGCCAATCCAGCCCGTCGAGGGTCAGGTATGTCAAATCCAGTGACGCCACCCGTTTCAGACGGTTGGCTTGTGGTCGCCAGTGGGGGTTTACCGGTTCATCTGTCTTAAAAGACAGGTTACTTTTGATCCAGTCAATCAGACGATGGCAGTTTTTCCGGTGGGCATCTGTATCTAGCCCGCGTGTCAAATCCAGCCCGATCTCAGTGGCGAACATGTCACGGTAATGAGGGAAATTACGGGGACCATCGCCATATATTTTATCAAAATAGAGAGATAAAAACCGGTCCACCGGATCACGGATCACGGCAAATGCATAGCCGGATTTCCGGATTTTATCCGTATCTTTTGTATGCGCGCGACGCAAAACATCGGCCCCGTGGATTTCATTGCCAGACAGGTGTTGCTGGCCCATATCAAGGTAGTAAAACAGGTTCTTCACATATGTACTGCCGCTTTTTGCGATTGGCAGATAGTAAACCTCGGCGCGTTTCAGGGTGATCATCCGTTCAGCCGGGCGGCGACCTTTGGCAGGGGTGGGGCGAAACCGGGCTTTTAGGCGACGAAACATCGCGCGCTACTCGTCCGCACTGTTTTCAAGGTCCCGCCGCACGTTTGGTAAATCCAGCAGACGTTGGGTTTCATCCATTTGATCGAAACTGCGATCAGGCAGGAATTTCAAATCCGGTGAATGTCTGAGTGACAGAGCTTTATTGATAAGGTGGCGAATCTCGCCTTTGTTGCGATTCATCGCTTCAACCACGTGATCGGTATTTATGCCCCCCAAGGGCAAAACAAAAACCACGGCTTGGCGCAAATCCGGCGTTACGCGCACTTCGCCAACGGTTATCGATACATGTGCCAGATCAGAATCGTGCAGATCGCCGCGCATGAAAATATCGGCAAGCGCACGCCGGATCAGCTCCCCGACCCGCAATTGTCGTTGCGAGGGTGCCCCGCCATTTTGGAATTTTTTCTTAGCCATGGCCCCTAATCCCTTTGTTATCCTTTGGTGTCAAGCCAGTCTGCTCTTTGCATCCGGTAAATTCACCGTTAAAGTTATTGTAACACAGATGAGGGCGAATATGAGCAACACAATCGGCATTGCAATCCTTGGCGTCTCGGGCCGGATGGGCCAGATGTTAGTGCGGGGTGTTGATGAAAATCCTGGCACGCATATTTCAGGTGTGACGGTGCGCACAGGGCACGACTGGATCGGGCGGGATCTGGGGGAATGCATGGGCGGTTTGCCAAGTGGTGTAATCGTTAATGATGATCCGCTGGAGGTTTTCGCCAATGCCGCCGCAGTCGTGGATTTTACCAGCCCTGCCGCAACGGTTGCCCATAGTGAACTGGCAGCACAAGCCCGCCTTACCCATGTTATTGGCACTACGGGGCTGACGGCGGATGATCTTGCAAAAATTGCGGCAGCGGCGCGCCATGCGGTGGTGGTGCGGGCCGGAAATATGAGCCTCGGCGTTAATCTTTTGACCGCTTTAACGCGCCAGGTAGCTGCGGCGTTGGACATGGATTTTGATATCGAAATCGTTGAAATGCACCACCGCCATAAGGTTGATGCACCCTCTGGCACGGCACTGATGTTGGGCAAAGCTGCAGCCAACGGGCGGAGTGTTAAGCTCAACAATGTGAAAGACAGTGGTCGTGACGGGCAAACCGGCGCGCGCAAGGCGGGCGATATCGGGTTCGCTACCCTGCGCGGCGGGGATGTGATCGGCGAACACGAGGTGATTTTTGCCGGACCGGGTGAGCGCATAACCTTAAAGCACATCGCCAGTGACCGGATGCTTTTTGCCCGCGGCGCCATCAAGGCGGCCCTTTGGGGGCAGGGGCAAAAGCCCGGCGAATACACGATGCTGGATGTTTTGGGCTTGGCGGATTAGCTGTTCACGACCAAAACACCGCCAATTATCAAGGCAGCCCCGATGAAACTGCGCAGGCTTAATGCCTCATTCAGGAACAGCGCTGAAAGCACCGGCACGGTTATATAGGTGATGCCCATGAATGAATATGCGATGGACAGCGGCACTGCGCGCAATACGAATATCCACAGGATGGTTGCTGCGGCATAGATGCTTATGGCAAGGATAAACATCGGGTCGAGCGCAAGCCTTGCGACGGCAGCAATGCTGAATTCTGTGATTTCACCGCTAACCAGTTTGAACAATATTTGCCCGATCGAGATCGTAACCGGCGTCAGGATCAACCCGATCCAGACCGCGATGGGTAAGGAAGATATGGCCAATTTATTGCTCCTCTTTTGGGGTAATCGCGAAAATCTGTAGCATATCATCAGGGTTTTCCGAAATACGGCTAAGAAAATCTGGTACGTCATTGTGATATAAACGCGGCCAAATTCCCTCGGGGTTTTTATAGCCTACGCGCATTGGCAGCCAGTCATTCTGGCAAAACACCACGTACTCCGCGCCCCATTCGCGCAACATTTCCTCAGCCATTGCAAGATCAGCCCAGGCGAATTGCAATCCGGCCAAAATACCGTCTTGGCCGCGATGAAAGTTTGATCCCAGAACACGGTGTTGCGTGACATTTATAAACCCCGCCCCAAGATCCGTGCCCGCGATTATAAACCCCGGCGGCAGTTCAGTCAGAACCCTTGTGGCATCCGGTGAAAAACACGCGCTTAGCCGGCCTTTATTATCAAAATTAACGGTGAATGTTTCTACGGGTTCAGGCGGCTTGGCCAAAAGCTGCGAAGTTCCCAAATATACCGCCGACCAGGCATCAGGAATAGAAATTATCAGTACCGCAATAACAAAAACGCCAATACGCGCCGATTCTGTGGCTTTATAACGTGTGTAAAGCTGCCCCAAAATGGCTGAGATTGGCACAGCACATAGCACCAGCATGAAATACAGCCCGCGGATTTGATACATTGTCATGGCAAAAGCGGCTGTAATTACCATCGCCAGTACTATTGCCCGTGCAGTTTTAGCCTTATCGCGGGCAAGAATGATGGTGTAGATAACAACAATTATCGGCACAAACAAAAGTCCGAAATTCTTGCCGTTGCTTTTCACGCTGTGCAACAGGGTCTGGGCCTCGGATATTCGGCCAAGCCAATGGCGCGCCACATCCGGATATAGTTGTCCAAGCGGGTTCGAAAGACACGCAGGGGTGAAAAATATGGCAGTTAATAAAACGACAATGCCTAGCCCCAGCACCCATAAAGCGCGCCACATTAATGCGGCACCACTGCTTGTGCGGGCGATGATCATCAGGCCGAACGCGCCGATCACGCCCGGCAATACGATATCGAACCCCAAGGCGTCACAGCGAAAACTGGTGGTAGAGAAATCCGGTTGCATGATCAGGATTGCCCCCAGAAGACCAGCGCCAAATGCCAGCGAAAACCCAAATGTTTCTTGTTGTGCAGGCTTGCCCACCCAGACCCATTTCAGTGCGATAAACAGGGCAATCGTTGCGATAAACAACAACACTTCAAATCCGACGGCGATGCCAAAAGCACTGGCCAGCCCGGCGATTATACCTGATTTTAACCCGCCTGTGTTGGACATCATTGCCATCAATACAATCGCAACCACGATCAGTTGCACGTTGTGATGATCGAGCGAACCGGGATCGAATTTCTTGCTGGCAGAAATTGCCAACACCATAAAAATCATCCCAAAGGCTTCGGCGGGCTTTCCCCCAAAACGGATGATGGCACGCTGCATGACCCATAAAAGCACACCAGCCAGCGCCAGAGGCCAAACAACCATCGTTGCCGTTTCGGCGCTGGCAACAGGTAAAAAAATAGAGAAAAACCAGATTAATCCGACAATCGGCAGATCAATGAACCGCGACCAATGCACCGATGTACCACCCTCAAACCCCAGCCTGTATTGCATAAGGTCAAACCAGCCCTGCCCGGCCATAAGATCACGCACCTGCGCCAGTCGCATGGCGTCGTC
>CAYSAZ010000017.1:19546-29119 GCA_964429065.1 uncultured Rhodobacterales bacterium | reverse complement strand
ACCAGCCCTGCCCGGCCATAAGATCACGCACCTGCGCCAGTCGCATGGCGTCGTCATTGTTCAGCATCCAGCTTTCAGGCGGCGATTCCCGAGGCTGTGATCTATGTCTACGACAATAACTCTACCGACAATACGGTTGAAATCGCCATCAATGCAGGGGCAATTGTGCGTCGTGAACCCAGTCAGGGTAAAGGAAATGTTATTCGGCGGATGTTTTGTGACATTGAGGCCGATTTTTACATTCTTGCTGATGGCGATGGTACGTATTCCAGTAAGGATGCGCGCAAATTGCTGTCGCTTGCGCAAGATAATCAGTTGGATATGGTTACCGGCAACCGGCAAAATGTGCAAAAAGACGCCGGGCGCTCGGGACACGCGTTTGGTAATCGTCTTTTCAACTTTTTATTCCGAAAAATGTTTTCGGACGGATTTGAGGATATTTTCTCAGGGTATCGCGTGTTTTCGCGCCGTTTTGTCAAAAGCTTCCCGGCGCTCTCAACAGGGTTTGAGACAGAAACCGAACTGTGTGTGCATACGCTGATGCTAAAACTGCCGTTTGACGAGGTTGAGGTTTCTTATGGCCGTCGCATGGAAGGCTCCACTAGCAAACTGTCAACATTTCGCGATGGTTTCCACATTCTTGGTACGTTTGTACTTTTGATGAAAGAGGTGAAACCTTTTGTTTTCTTTGGATATTTAGCGATATTCGCCCTGTTACTATCGGTTTATTTCGGGGCGCCGGTATTGCTGGAATACTATAAAACCGGTCTTGTTTCGCTTATGCCGCGCTGGATATTATCGGTCGGGCTGGCCTCGGTTTCACTATTGCTGTTTGTCAGTGGGCTGATACTGGATTCCGTCGCGCGTGGGCGGGTTGAACATAAACGTCTGGCGTATTTGAAAATTCCGGTGTGGATGGCAAAATAACTTATTTGGCCATCCGCGCACGAATAATACTGAACCCGACACGCGCGATTATTCCTGCCAAAAGGCCGCTTGGGATAGTGATCCAATAGCTGTTGGTGTCAAAAATGTTCAAAATCAGCAGATATGCCGTCGCCCCGCCCAGAAATCCGGCAATGGCATTGCCCACCCCCCCGAGCGTGTATTTACCGAAAGCCAGCGGCACTAACATACCACCGGTGATTCCGCTGAGCAAACTGATGAAAAAGAACAGCAAGGTTGCCTCCGCCTAAGTCCAAACAATCGTATTTCCCAGTAATCCTAGCATTATGCATTGAATTTTCCCAGTGGTTTTGGCACCCTTTCCAAAAACCTCGGAGACAACGATGCCCCAATATCCCCATATGCTCGCCCCGCTCGATCTGGGTTTTACGACCTTGAAAAACCGGGTGTTGATGGGGTCAATGCACACAAACCTTGAAGAGCTTGGCGATTGGCACCGTATCGCGGAATATTTCGCCGAACGGGCTATGGGCGGCGTTGGGCTGATGGTCACCGGCGGGATGGCCCCCAATAAAGAGGGCGGTGTTTTGCCCGGCGCGGCGGGGTTGTTTACGGATCAGGACATTGCCAACCACAAGATTGTAACGGATCGGGTGCATGCTGCGGGTGGCAAAATCGCCATGCAAATTCTGCATGCGGGGCGCTATGCCTATAATCACCACGCGGTGGCCCCGTCGGCAATTAAATCGCCAATCTCGCCGTTTCCCCCCGCGGAACTGGACGCAGAGGGCATTGAAAAACAGATTACCGATTTTGCAACTTCGGCTAAACATGCGCAGCAGGCGGGGTATGACGGTGTTGAAATTATGGGCTCTGAGGGGTATCTGCTGAACGAATTTCTGGTAACCCATACCAATAAACGCACCGATGAATGGGGCGGCAGTTATAGCAACCGCATGCGTCTGCCAATTGCGGTTGTGGCGCGTGTTCGTGATGCTGTTGGCCCTGCGTTTATCATCATCTATCGTCTGTCCATCATCGACCTTATCCCTAACGGTTCCACTTGGGATGAGGTTGTTATGCTTGCCAAAGCCATTGAAACGGCGGGAGCGACGATCCTTAATACCGGCATTGGCTGGCACGAGGCCCGGGTGCCGACTATTGCCACATCCGTTCCACGTGCAGCATTCAGTTGGTTGACGAAACGTCTGATGGGTGAGGTTGCGATTCCGATCATCACCTCAAACCGGATCAATACACCCGAAGTCGCAGAGAATATTCTGGCCGATGGTGCTGGTGATATGGTATCGATGGCGCGCCCGTTCTTGGCCGACAGCCAGTTTATGGCCAAAGCGGCCGCTGGCAAGGCGGATCAAATCGCGCCGTGTATTGCCTGTAATCAGGCTTGTCTTGATCATACTTTTGCTATGAAAACCTCTACCTGTCTGGTTAATCCGCGCGCCTGTTATGAGGTAGAGCTGAACTATACCCAAACCGCTAACCCCAAAACAATCGCCATTGTTGGCGCCGGACCTGCGGGCTTGGCCACGGCATTGGTGGCGGCAGAAAGGGGGCATAGGGTAACGCTTTTTGAAGCGGCCAATCAGGTTGGCGGTCAGTTAAACATGGCTAAAATCATCCCCGGAAAAGAGGAATTTCATGGTCTGATAGCCTATTATACCCGCATGCTAGAGGTCCACGGTGTCACGGTGCATCTTAACCGACGCATCACAGCCGATGGTTTGGCAGGGTTTGACGAGATCGTTATCGCAACCGGCGTTATACCGCGTGATCCGCAGATAAAAGGGCAGGATTTGCCCAATGTGCTTAGCTACATCGATGTTTTGCGCTCCAATGCAGCCGTTGGTGCGCGTGTGGCAATCATCGGGGCGGGTGGCATCGGTTTTGATGTTGCAGAATTCTTGACACAGGCTGGCCAAAGCCCGAGCCTCAACCTTGCACAATGGAAGGCTGCGTGGGGCGTTGGTGATCCTTTGCAAACCGCCGGAGGTCTGGCGCGCAATGGTCCACAGCCAGAAGCGTCGGCAAGACAGATTACGCTGTTGCAACGCAAGGCGCAAAAACTGGGTAAAAATCTGGGTAAAACCACCGGCTGGATCCACCGTGCCGGGCTGGCGATGATGGGGGTCGAGATGCTGGGCGGGGTGCATTATGAGGGAATTACCCCCGACGGTCTGATGATTTCAACTGGCGAAAACCATGAAAACCCGCGATTGCTTGAGGTGGATACAATTGTGCTTTGTGCCGGTCAAATTCCCGAACGCACGTTGGCGGATACCCTTAGCGCAGAGGGTATTGCGGCCCATATTATTGGCGGCGCGGATGTTGCGGCTGAACTTGATGCAAAACGCGCGATTGATCAGGGTGTGCGCTTGGCGGCAGGGTTTTAGCCAAACACCGAGGGGCCAAATACAAGTACGAGCAATGGTACAGGCACTACCCCGATTGCTACGGCCAACAGGAATAATGGAAAGCTGAACAGGCGGCTGGCACCTGCCATAAACGATATCCCCCCACCCCCGCCAATCACGGAGCTGCCGGGTATATTAAACGCAACTGCAATGGCAATATAGCGGTTGCGCAGCAAAAACGGCACGATGCGGCTGGGGGCGTGGGCGGTTAACATCTCCATGCGTGCGACCACGGGTTTTGCGTTCATTTCGCGCAACATGCGGCTGATCCGCGCCAGACCAAGGAAATCAAAGCACCCGCAAATGATCCTTTCTGGCACCAACCGCCCAAGCAAAAACCCCAGACACAAGCCTATAACGGTTGAAATATAGACCGGCAGTGCCATATTTGTGCCAAACATCACCATCAAGCCGATGCCGATTTCAACGCCAGGAACAAACGGCAGGGCAATCAGCAAAGCGTAAAGAACAATTGCCAAGACCGTTGCACCAAAAACCATGCTCTCGTTTTGGGGGGTGATTTCCATTTTTAACCGCTGGCCAATCCAGTCACCTGCGATATTTGCCAAATACGCCAAACCTAAAATCACCAATAAAACAAGAACAAACCGCAATATTTTCATATAGGATCATCCAGATCATTCATGATACCCAATAGTTCGGCTGCAATAGCAGGTTCAGACATTGCATGCCCCGCACGCACCAGACGCAGCGTCGATTTTGGCCATGCTTCATGCAATGCATGGGCAATATGGGGCGGGCAGATCATATCATAGCGGCCTTGCACGATATGTCCGGGAATATGTTTGATTTTGTCCATATCCTGCAGAATCTGACCATCCCGCACAAACCCGTTGTTGCTAAAATAGTGGTTTTCAATACGGGCAAACGCCCGGGCATAATAGGCCGATGCCGGGGCGCTTTTGCCTGATGAATCTAGTGTTGCCAACGTGTTTTCCCACGATGTCCATGCCCTTGAAAACCGCACGATATCGGATTCCAGCGTGCCAAACAGGCGTGAATGATAGGCGGTGATCAAATCATGGCGCTCGTCTTTGGGGACCATGCCGGAAAAAGCGGCCCAGGCTTCGGGCCAAAACTGTCCGGCACCACCGCCGTAAAACCAGTGCAGCTCGGCGCGTGTCATGGTGAAAATGCCGCGTAAAATCAGCGCCTGCACCCGGGTGGGGTGGGTTTGTGCATATAAAAGCGACAGGGTTGCACCCCACGAGCCGCCAAACACGATCCATTTTTCGATGCCAAGTGTGGCGCGGATAGTTTCAATATCGGCCACCAAATCCCATGTGGTATTGTGTTCAATACTGGCATGCGGGGTAGAGCGCCCGCAGCCGCGCTGATCAAAAAGAATCACGCGATAACGGCTTGGGTCAAAAAAACGCCGCATCGCCGGGCTGCATCCTCCCCCGGGGCCACCATGCAAAACAACAACCGGTATACCATCTGGCTGGCCGCTTTGTTCTACATATAGCGTATGCCCGCCAGATACCGCCAACATTTGGTGGTGGTACGGTTCCCGTGTTGGGAAAAGACTGCGACGTGGTGCAGTGTCTTTTTGGCTCGCATGTTCTAACATTTTTGCTCTATTAGTTAGGTGTCCCTAACCATGGCAGGTAGAAAAGATGAGCGCAACGCAAACTAACTTGAGCATCGATCCCGCAGAGGTCGCAAAATTTGAGGCGATGGCCACAGAATGGTGGGACCCGGAAGGAAAATTCAAACCGTTGCATGAAATGAACCCTGTGCGGCTGGAATATATCGTGGGGCAAATCCATGAGAAATTCGGACTAAAACCCGGGACTCCCAAGCCCTTTGCGGGCCTTCGGTTGCTTGATATCGGTTGCGGGGGCGGGCTGTTGTCAGAACCAATGGCACGTCTTGGGGCAACTGTAATCGGAGCTGACCCGGCGGCGGGAAATACCAAGGTGGCGGCGTTGCATGCTAAACACGCAAACCTTGAAATCGACTATCGGTGTGTATCTGCCGAAGATTTAGCCGCTTTTGGCGAACAATTCGACATCATCCTGAACATGGAGGTGGTCGAGCACGTCGCCGACCCTTTGGCCTTTCTGAGCACCTGTCAAAAGCTTTTGAAACCGGGGGGGCTGATGCTGTGCTCTACCCTTAATCGCAACCCCAAAAGCTATGCCATGGCGATTTTCGGGGCTGAGGTGATTATGCGCTGGCTGCCACGCGGCACCCATGATTGGCACAAGTTTATAACGCCAGACGAGCTGTGCACATTGATCACAAACGCAGGCCTAAACCCCGTGGATAGCAAAGGATTCGTGTTCAACCCACTAACATGGTCCTGGTCGATATCACCACGCGATTTGTCCGTAAACTATGTGACGGCTAGCGTTAAAGAGGTGTAGAAAGTAAGGCGGAAAGTTCATGAATTTGGCTCTCAGAAAACACCTGAATGCCATTTTTGCGCAATATTTCCGTGACTATGCCAATACCTGCTATTCGTTGTCCGGTGAATGTGCCATCATAAATATACGTTGATCCACACGATGGGCTGCCGTCGGTCAGCAGAGCAAATTTGCAGCCGCTGTCCCGCGCGAATTTAGTTACCATTTCGGCCCCACGCACATATATGTGCGTGACATCCAGCACGGTTTGTTCAACTACCTGCCCGCCGATAATTTCAGCAGGCGTGCGCGGCGTTGCCAGCCCTGCCATAATTTCGGGGCAAATTGAAACCAGCCGGCCTTCAGTACGCCACATATCCAACGTCTTATCATCCAGCGTTTTTGCCTTGCCGTCATAGCGGACGGGATGGCCAAGCAAACAAGCGCTGACAAGGATATGGTCCATGGTAAACCTTAAATTTCAGGTGTTGCTGGTTTAGCCCTACCCCTTCTTCAACACCCGGCGCCCCAATAGTTCGGCGATTTGCACGGTGTTTAATGCCGCGCCTTTGCGCAGGTTATCGGATACGCACCACAGGTTAATGCCGTTTTCGATCGTCGGATCCTGGCGGATGCGGCTGATGAAGGTGGCATAGTCGCCGACGCATTCCACCGGCGTGGTATAGCCGCCGTCTTCGCGTTTATCGACCACTAGAATGCCGGGGGCTTCGCGTAAAATATCGCGGGCTTCGTCTTCGTCGAGGAAATCCTCAAACTCGATGTTGACCGCTTCGGAATGGCCAACAAACACCGGCACCCGCACGCAAGTGGCGGTCACCTTGATTTTTGGATCAACGATTTTCTTGGTCTCGGCGGCCATTTTCCATTCTTCTTTTGTCTCACCGCTATCCATAAATACGTCGATATGCGGAATGACATTAAAGGCGATTTGTTTGGGGAAAATCGACGGATCGCGTTCTTGGCCCGGTACATACATGCCTTTTGTTTGCATCCACAGCTCGTCCATAGCCTCTTTGCCGCCGCCTGAAACCGACTGATAGGTTGAAACCACAACCCGTTTGATCGTTGCGCGATCATGCAGCGGTTTGAGCGCCACAACCATTTGCGCGGTGGAACAATTGGGGTTGGCGATGATGTTTTTGTTCGCATAATCCATGATTGCATCGGGATTTACCTCCGGCACGATCAACGGCACGGCCGGATCATAGCGGTAAAGTGAGGAATTATCGATCACCACACAGCCCGCCTTGGCCGCGATGGGCGCGTATTTCTTGGTCGCTTCGGACCCCACGGCAAACAGCGCTATATCCCAGCCGGTGAAATCAAATGTGTCCAGATCCCCGGTTTTCAGAATTTTGTCACCAAAACCGCATTCCGTACCCAATGAGCGCCGCGATGCCAGCACCGCGATCTCATCCACGGGAAATTCCCGCTCATCCAGAATGTTCAACATTTCACGGCCCACATTGCCAGTGGCGCCAACGACAACGATTCTATATCCCAAGGGTACTCTCCTGATTTTAGGCAGATGGACATTATCTACCCTCACCATATTCCAATGAAAAGTGATAAATGCACAATGCTCTCTATAGACGAGCTGCACAAAATTAATAACCCATAACATGTGCTATATCACTGAGCTATTCTGAAATCCTCTTAAATTAGAATTTCGGGCACATCTATGAGGGGCGTGCACGCGGACGCCCGATGGATTTCGAAGTGCTGGCAAGCCTTATGGCTAAAGCCTTGCAGCATGAAAACCAGCGTGTAGTGAATTTTATCTGGTATGGCGGGGGCCTTTTTGCTGGGCACGATTTCCACAACATAAAAGAAAGCCAGAAAATTCAAGGGCTGGTTGCGCAGGAAGAGCGGCGTGTTACCAAGTTGAAACAATGTTCAAATTTTAAGATGTGTAACGGCGGCTGCCCGCATGATCGTTTTATTGCCGATAAATATGACAAAGGTTTCAGTGGGAAATGCTGCGGGCAATTTGATTTGATCGAGCATATCAAGGCTGAAATCAGTGCCAATGTTCCTGTGTCACCAGAAAACCCAGCCGCAGATACTGTTGTTGCCGCGACCCTTTGAGATTTGCGGTCACGGTCTTTTTAGGATGAAATGCGCTGATCTGTGATTATTCCCACACCGATCAGGCGTTTTATCTATAGCATTGCGGCTGGGACTGTAACTATCACCCAAAACACGTAATTTTAGGAGGATAAGATGCTTAAACGACTGAAAAACTTTGGGACCATTGTTTTGTTTGCCGGGCTGTTTGGCGGCTCGGTTGCGCATGCAGCGGCTGTGCGGATCGAATGCCCGTTGGACAAGGCCCGCACCGAAATCACATCGCCTTTACCCAGTGGCTGGTGGCAAACCCCGCAGGTTGGCCGTCTTGAGGAAACCAAACTTGGCAATGTTGGCGGCGATCCGACGTTGATGTGCGGGTATTGGGCTTACGGTCAAAGCGTATTTGTCCTGATGAAAGCGCCTGCTGGCATGGATTGTACGGCGGATGCCACCGGGTTTAGCTGTGCCTCGGGCGGGGTTGTGGCGGTGCCGAAAACGTATCGCACGGGGTTGATCTCGGTAAAACAAACCTGGATGATGGACCTTGATAACGGCACGACCAGCGGGCGGGCTGGTGCGGATATATTTTTCCGCGCGGCCACCAAAACCCAACGGTTCCTGGAGCCGGTGAACGGCGCGCAAATAGCAATTGCCGGCAACCGCTCAATCAACCTTGCCGGGTGCAGAAACCTTGCAGGCTATACCAGCGGTCCGCTGCCATTAGAGCTGTTTCGCGAAGGCATGTATGTGTGCGTAAAAACCGACGAGGGCCGCATATCGCAGTTCCGTGTAAACACAGCAGCAGGCCCAAGCCCCGGCACCATGGAAATCGGCTTTACAACCTGGGCTAACTGAATGATATCGGGCCGGGCGGATGTAGCCCGGCCCGTATAAACCAAAGCCGAAAGTACATTTAGGCTATGCCTAGCCTATACTGCATGGCAATTTCGCCGCTAACGGTAAAAAAATCCAATACCTTGCTAAATATAGTTAAATCAGAGAAGGTAGAGCGAATTTTACTGGCGACCCCGTCAGTCACACGCATGCGTCAGCGAGAGATTGTTGAGAGTTTGAGCCACCTAAACTGCGAAATTCAGACTTTGCCAAGCGACACCCGCCAGATTAGCGGTGATGGGTCAGCTAAAGGCCTACAACCAGCGCAGATGGAGGGTATATTGGGCCGAGGATGGCCACATATCAACCTTTCTGGCGTGATTAAGCAATGGATGAAATCGCTAGTGCAGGACATACAGATCTGCAGCAAAACCACACAATTTTCTATGGTGTTCTTTGGAAATGTGCATGGATTTTGCGAGGTGCTAATCTCGCTGTTTCATGATCAAATGACCAATGGTGGCAATCTGGATGTCACCGCTTGCATGCGTCCTTATAAAAAGCCGTATGAGGCATTGCAGACTGCCTGCCGGGTTCGGTTTAATTACGGGGATATGGCATGCTGAAGCGCGTGATCGATATATTCGCGAGCCTGTCTGCGTTGCTGGTGTTGGCGCCGGTTTTTCTACTGCTGGCTTTGGTGATACGGCGCGATATGGGCGCACCTGTGATGTTTCGCCAGAGACGTCCGGGCAAGGGTGGCGCGCCATTCGAGATGGTGAAATTCCGATCCATGCGCGACGTGAACGGGCCGGGCGGCGTTGCGTTGCCCGATGCAGAGCGGATCACGGCACTGGGGTGCAAATTGCGGGCCAGCTCGCTGGATGAACTGCCGGCATTCTGGAATGTGCTGAAAGGCGAGATGAGCCTGGTTGGGC
>CAYSAZ010000017.1:0-19446 GCA_964429065.1 uncultured Rhodobacterales bacterium | reverse complement strand
CCAGCAAAAGTAATGGAGAAACGCTAAGATGTTAAACGGTCCTTTCCCCCCGTGGCCGAATTTCACAGAAGAAGAGGCCGCAGCCGTTTCCAAGGTTTTGCTCTCGAACAAGGTCAACTACTGGACCGGTGACGAGGGGCGTCAATTCGAGAGTGAGTTTGCTACTTTTGCCGGAACGCACCATGCAATAGCCGTTGCCAACGGAACCCTTGCGCTCGATCTGGCGTTGCATGGTTTGGGGATCGGTTCACATAATGGCGGCGCGGCAAGTGACGAGGTGATCGTGACGCCGCGCAGTTTCATGGCCTCGGTTTCGGCGGTGGTGAATGCGGGCGCGCGGCCGGTTTTTGCCGATGTGGATCGTGACAGCCAGAACATCACACCAGACACGGTTGCGCCCGTATTAACGCCGAACACGCGGGCGGTTTTATGTGTGCATCTGGCCGGTTGGCCCTGCGATATGGACGGCTTAAAGGCGCTGGTGGATGGTTCAGATATCAAGCTGATTGAAGATTGCGCACAGGCACATGGGGCCAAATATAAAGGGAAACCTGTTGGTGGATTGGGCGATGTGGCGGCTTGGTCGTTTTGTCAGGACAAGATTATGACCACCGGCGGTGAAGGTGGTATGGTTACATGTAATGACCCTGATTTATGGAAACGGATGTGGGCCTATAAAAAGCAGGGCAAAAGTTGGGAGGCGGTGTATGAGCGTGATCATGCACCGGGGTTTCGTTGGCTGCACGAAAGCTTTGGAACTAATTTTCGTATGACGGAAATGCAAGCGGCAATCGGGCGGATTCAGCTGCGCTGTATGCCAGACTGGCATGCCGAGCGGGTAAAAAATGCACAAGAGTTGCGCACAACCTTGCTCCAGTTTGCGAATTTCATTCGGGTGCCGGAAATACCAAATGATCACGCCTTTTATAAATTCTACGCCTTTGTCTGCCCTGAGGCCATGCCCGATGGCAGTACTCGAGATGACCTGATGGCTGGGTTCAATGCGCAAGGATTGCCGTGTTTTCAGGGATCTTGCTCGGAAATATACCACGAAAAGGCATTTGACGGCATGGGGTTTCGACCAGAAGCGCCATTGCCGGTAGCACAGGAACTGGGGGCAACCAGCCTGATGTTTTTGACCCATCCCGGCGTGCAAAAAGTGACGGTAAAGCTCTAATGCTGAAGGAATAAATATGCGAACAATACTTGTTACCGGCACCGCCGGATTTATAGGATTTCACCTTTCAAAGCTACTGCTGAAGGAGGGATTTCGCGTTGTCGGATATGACGGGATGACGGATTATTATGACGTAACGCTTAAAGAGCGGCGCCATCAAATGCTTTTGCAAAATGAGAATTTCTCGTGCAAAATAGGCATGTTAGAAGATTTCGAAATGCTAAAAAACTTGTGCGAAACGGAAAAGCCTGATGCGATTGTGCATCTGGCAGCCCAAGCCGGGGTGCGCTATAGTCTGGAAAACCCACGCGCCTATATTGATGCCAATATCGTCGGCACGTTTAATGTGATGGAATGCGCGCGCGAACTGAAGGTTGAGCATTTGTTGATGGCCTCTACGTCCTCGGTTTATGGGGCAAACGAGGAAATGCCTTTTATCGAAACCGAAAAGGCTGACACGCCGCTGACGATCTATGCTGCTACCAAAAAGGCTATGGAGGCTATGGGCCATTCCTATGCGCATTTGTGGGATCTGCCAGTGACGATGTTTCGGTTTTTTACGGTTTACGGTCCCTGGGGTCGCCCGGATATGGCGCTGTTCAAATTTACCAAAGGGATTTTGGAAGATACGCCGATTGATATTTACAACAACGGCGATATGTACCGCGATTTCACCTATGTCGAAGACCTCGTGAAGGGGATCCGGCTGCTGATTGATGCAGTTCCAGAGCGCCCTAAAACTCCGCAGGATGTGCCTGAAGGAGACAGCCTAAGCCCTGTTGCGCCATTTCGGGTGGTGAATGTCGGGAACTCCGACAAGGTGCGGCTTTTGGATTATATTGATGCAATCGAGGCGGAACTGGGAAAGCCAGCAATCCGCAACTATATGGGCATGCAAATGGGCGACGTGCCGGCCACTTGGGCCAATGCCGATTTATTGCAGACTTTAACAGGATATAAACCACAAACGGATATCCGCGAAGGCGTGACGAAGTTTGTGCGCTGGTATCGCGAATATTATGACATTTAAGGGCCGAAACACTAGATTCAAGGTCTGTGAAATCGCCGTGACTGGCCTTGGATATGTCGGACTGCCTTTGGCAAGAAGCAATCTGTTATGGAGTTCGGCATCCACAGCCCGCGATTTTCTTGAGATGCCCACATTGACAATTTGTCGATAAAATGATGATGTAAGCTCTGAACATTAAACACGAAAGAAACATCATGGGTGCTAAGCAGTGGGATTTCTGGATCGATCGTGGTGGCACATTTACCGATATTGTTGCCCGCATGCCCGATGGCCGGATTACCGCGCATAAACTGCTGTCGGAAAACCCTGGGGCCTATGCTGATGCAGCCATTCAAGGCATCCGCGATCTGATGAATATTCCAGCGGGGCGGCTGATTCCACCCGAAGATATAGCCACAGTTAAGATGGGCACGACTGTTGCTACCAACGCCCTGCTGGAACGCAAAGGGGACGCGACGCTTTTGGTTACCACGCGCGGTTTTCGTGATGCGCTTGAGATCGGTTATCAGGACCGCCCGGATATTTTTGCCCGTGAAATCATCAAGCCGGAACTGCTCTATTGTGATGTGGTTGAAATTGCTGAACGTGTGCGCGTGGATGGCACCATCGAAATTACGCCAAAGGCAGCGCAAGTACGCACTGATCTGCAACAGGCCTATGACGATGGCATCCGTGCTGTCGCTATTGTGTTTATGCATGCCTATGCCTACCCCGCGCACGAAAAGCTGGTGGCCGATATTGCGCGCAAAGTCGGCTTTACCCAAGTGTCGGTCAGCCATGAGGTATCACCGCTGATGAAACTGGTTGGGCGGGGTGATACCACGGTAGTTGATGCGTATCTCTCGCCCATTTTGCGCCGCTATGTGGAACAGGTAGCGCGTGAGCTTGGTGAGGCCGTGCGCTTGATGTTCATGATGTCCTCGGGGGGGTTGACGGCGGCGGAGCTGTTTCAGGGCAAGGATGCGATCCTGTCTGGCCCGGCGGGGGGCGTTGTCGGGGCGGTGCAGACCTCGGCGCTGGCGGGGTTTTCGCAGATTATCGGCTTTGATATGGGCGGTACCTCGACGGATGTTTGCCATTACGGTGGTGAATTTGAACGCGCATTTGAGACCGAAGTCGCAGGTGTGCGCATGCGTGCACCGATGATGCGTATCCACACAGTGGCGGCGGGGGGTGGTTCGATTTTATCCTATGACGGAGCACGTTTTCGCGTTGGTCCCGAAAGTGCCGGTGCCAACCCCGGACCGAAATGCTACCGCCGCGGTGGGCCGCTGACGGTTACGGATGCCAATGTAATGGTTGGCAAATTACGGGGCGAAAATTTCCCGAAAATCTTTGGCCAAAATCAAGATCAACCACTTGACGTGATCGCCGTAGAGATGGCCTTTAAGAAGCTTGCAGCGGATATTGGCGATGGGCGTAGCCCTCAACAGGTGGCGGCGGGTTTTTTGTCAATTGCCGTTGAAAACATGGCCAATGCGATCAAGAAAATCTCGGTGCAGCGGGGCTATGATGTATCAAACTATGCGCTGACATGTTTTGGTGGCGCGGGCGGGCAACATGCTTGTGCGGTGGCCGATAGTCTGGGGATGGAAACGGTGGTTGTGCACCCGCATTCCGGCATTCTGTCGGCTTATGGCATGGGGCTGGCAGATATTCGCGCGAACCGCACGCAATCCGTAGTGGAGCCGCTGGAACGCGCCGATGTGCGCGATATTATCGCCACCCTTAGTGCTGAAACCCTGGCCGAGGTCAAAGGGCAAGGCGTGCCTGCCGGCGAGATCGCCACCCATCCGCGCCTGCATTTGCGTTATGACGGCACCGACACGCCGATTGCGGTGGATTTTGCCGATAACGCTGCTATGGGCAAGGCGTTTGAAGTGGCGCATGAAAAACAGTTCGGGTTCATGTTTGAGGGCAAAACAATCGTCATTGAAGCGGCCGAAGTTGAGGCCATTGGCGGTGGGGCTATGATCGACGAACCCGTCCAGCCTATACATGAAATCAAGGTCCGCGCATTAGAAACCACGCAGATTTTTGCGGGTGGCGTTTGGCATGAGGCCGGTGTTCACCGTGATCGTGAAAACTTTCACGCCGGCATGATTTTCACCGGTCCTGCCTTGATTATCGAGCCGCATCAGACAGTTGTTGTCGAACCCGGCTGGCAGGCGCAGGTGAATGCGCATAACCACATTATTCTAACCCGGATCACAGCATTAGAGCGCCAGCATGCTCTTGGTACAGACGCTGATCCGGTGATGCTGGAGGTGTTTAACAACCTGTTCATGTCGATTGCGGAACAGATGGGCGTGACCCTGCAAAACACCGCTTATTCCGTGAATATCAAGGAACGCGTCGATTTTTCCTGTGCGGTTTTTGCGGCTGACGCCTCGTTGGTGGCCAATGCCCCGCATATGCCGGTGCATCTGGGGTCCATGGATCGCTCGGTTGAGGCGATTATCGCCCAGAACAGGGGGAAAATGCGCCCCGGGGATGTGTTTGCGCTTAACGCGCCCTACAATGGCGGCACCCATTTGCCTGATATCACTGTGGTAACGCCTGTATTTGACGACGCAGGCGCGCGGATTCTGTTCTATGTCGCCTCGCGCGGGCATCATGCGGATGTTGGTGGCTCGGCCCCCGGATCGATGACCCCGCTGGCAACAAATGTCGACGAGGAAGGCGTGTTGTTTGACAACTTCCTGCTGGTTGACCGGGGCGAATTTCGCGAGGCGGCGTTACAGGAGCTGTTAACAAACCATAAATACCCTTGCCGTAATCCTTACCAGAATATCGCTGATCTCAAGGCGCAAATTGCCGCCAATGCCAAAGGGATCGCCGAGTTGCGCAGGATGGTTTCTCAATTCAGCCTGCCCGTGGTCAATGCCTATATGGGCCATGTGCAGGATAACGCCGAGGAAAACGTGCGCCGGGTGATCGAAGTGTTGAAAGACAGCGAATGGGAAACCCACACGGATCAGGGCGCCGTAATCAAGGTCAGGATTTCCGTAGATAAAACTGCGCGTTCGGCTACGGTTGATTTCACCGGGACTTCGCCCGAACAAGCCAGCAATTTCAATGCGCCCGAACCCGTAGCACGCGCTGCGGTGCTTTATGCGTTTCGTTTGATGGTCGACGGCAATATCCCGATGAATGCGGGGTGTTTGAAACCGATCAATATCATTATTCCCGATGATTGCATGTTGCGCCCGAAATATCCGGCGGCAGTCGTGGCAGGCAATGTCGAAACCTCGCAGCACGTCACCAACACCTTGCTAGCGGCGCTGGGGGCCATGGCCAATTCGCAAGGGACGATGAATAATCTGACGTTTGGCAATGACGAATATCAATACTACGAAACCATATGTTCCGGCTCACCTGCTGGTCCGGGGTTTAACGGCACCGACGCGGTGCAGGTGCATATGACCAATTCACGCCTGACGGATCCCGAAATTCTGGAGTTCCGCTATCCCGTCCTGCTGGAGGATTTCCATATCCGCCGTGGCACGGGGGGTGCGGGCAAATGGCAGGCGGGTTCAGGCACCCGCCGCATCTTGCGATTTTTGAAACGTATGGACCTCGCGATCTTGTCCTCACACCGCACTTTGCCCCCCAAAGGGCTGAACGGCGGCGGTGATGGCGCGTTGGGCAAAACCCAAATCCGCCGCGCCGATGGCCGCATTGAAACCCTGAGCGGCTGTGATCAAACCGTGCTGGAAGCAGGCGATGCGGTGATCGTGCAACCGCCAACAGCGGGGGGATTTGGGCGCGCTTAGAGGTTTTGTGCGCATTCCTGGTCGAGTGCTCCGAAACGTCGCAGTTTGGGCGCTGGCATTTCACTCAAATGATGTGTAGTTTGCTTACGGCGGAGGCATCTTATGCGTACACGTCCAGATCACATATCAACAATCACCTTGCCCAGCAGCACGGTGCGGGTGGATGAGGCGGGCTATCTGGTTGATCCGGCACTTTGGTCCCGTGAGTTTGCTATGATGGTGGCCGCGCAAGAGGACATTGGGCTAACCCCGCTGCACTGGGAAATCATTGAATTTATGCGCGATCATAACGATGTGCACGGCGTTATGGTCGATGTGCGCCATGTTATCAAACACCTCGCCAAACTTCAGGGTATGGACAAAAATCCCGCGCGCCGCCTGTTGTTTGAGATGTTCCCTTATGGCTACGTCAAACAAGCCGTAAAAATTGCCGGAATGAAACAGCCACGTGCATGGAGCACCGGGTGATGGGGCGCTAACGCTTAATTATTCGTACCAATGGAATTCAGTCGATCAACGCCTTTCATGGTTGCAGCATTGATACCTGTATCTTCGCCATCTGCCCGGGGGTTGTAGTAAAGAAACCCGAAAAGGGCGGCACTTAAGGCGACAATAATTGCTACAATCACAAGCCACTCTGACATGATCTCAGCGGATTCATCGCGGATAAATTGGGTTAGGGCATTTTTCATACTGAAATCTCCTGAAGTTTGCGGCATTTTACTGGTAAATAGAATTTATGCAACATGTTTGGGCTTCCACACGTCAAATCTGTTCTCACCTTCGGAAAACCGGGATTTCTGCCGTAAACCTCAAACAGATAAATTTACCCGATAGAGATCATAAAGTTCATACCTAGCTGGTTGAAGCCGCACTTTGATACCGAAGCACTGCTGGACAAGATCACTTAAATTTTGATCGACCGGAAATGTTGAAATACGAGATTCGGATTTGCGAACTGGGATCGGGGTGAACCCCGCTCTACGAACCCCCTTGGAAAATCTGCGCTTCTGCATTACACGTCACACAACCCATTATTACCCGAAAGAGCTGCGATGAAATTCACCCTATCTTGGCTAAAAACCCATCTCGACACAACCGCTACTCTTGACGAGATCACCTATGCCCTTACCGATCTGGGGCTTGAGGTTGAGGGGGTTGAGAACCCCGCCGACAGTTTGGGCGCGTTTCGTTTGTGCCGCGTGATTGAAGCAGTGCAGCACCCCAATGCTGATCGTCTGCGTCTGTGCCGGGTGGAAACGTATCCCGACGGGCCGGGTGGGCGCGTTGAAGAGGTTCAGGTGGTTTGCGGCGCACCGAATGCGCGCACCGGGCTGGTCGGGGTTTTTGCCCCCGTGGGGTCCTATGTGCCGGGCATTGATATGACCCTTAAGGCCGGTGTCATTCGCGATGTGGAAAGCCACGGGATGCTATGTTCTGAGCGTGAGCTGATGGTCTCGGAGGAACATGACGGTATTATTGATCTGCCTGCGGATGCGCCGCTTGGCGAGCTGTTCATCGATTATGCGGATCGTAATGACCCGGTGATTGATATTGCAATTACGCCAAACCGCCCCGATGCGCTGGGCGTGCGCGGGGTTGCACGGGATTTGGCGGCGCGGGGGCTGGGGGTTTTGAAACCCGCACCTGTTGCCCATGTTAAAGGCAATTTTGACAGCCCTGTGAAGGTCTCGATTGATGCTGATGTTCAGGCCAAAGGGTGCCCTGTGTTTTACGGGCGGACCATCAAGGGTGTGAAAAACGGTCCCTCACCACAGTGGTTGCAGGACCGCCTTCGTGCCATTGGTTTGCGGCCAATTTCAGCGCTGGTCGATATTACGAATTTCATGACATACGATCAAAATCGCCCGTTGCATGTGTTTGACGTGGCCAAGGTCTCGGGCAATTTGCGGGTGCATTTTGCCAAGGGCGGCGAGGTGCTGATGGCGCTGGATGAAAAAGAATATACGCTTGACGCAAACATGATGGCGATCAGTGATGATAACGGTGTTGAAAGCATCGCGGGCATCATGGGTGGTTTGGCGACGGGCTGTACGGATGACACGCTCGATGTGTTTTTGGAAAGTGCCTATTGGGATCCGATCACGATTGCCATGGCCGGGCGCAAATTGCGGATAAATTCGGATGCGCGTTATCGATTTGAGCGCGGTATTGATCCGGAATTTACTGGCGAAGGGCTGGAATTAGCGACAGCTATGATCCTTGATCTTTGTGGCGGCGAGGCCTCGGATATTGTGGTTGCGGGGCAAGTGCCCGATACCAGCCGTTCCTATACGCTCGACCCCAAACGCGTTGTTTCATTGGTCGGAATGGATATTGCGCAGGCTGAGCAAGTGCGGATATTGACGGAGCTTGGGTTTGTTGTTGGGAATGATTTAGAGGTTGGCGTGCCAAGCTGGCGGCCCGATGTACATGGTGAGGCGGATTTGATCGAGGAGATCGCACGGGTGGCCTCGCTGACCAAGCTGGTCGGGGTGCCAATGGCGCGGCCAATAAGCGGCGTGGCCCGCCCGGTATTATCCTCGATGCAGAAACGTCAAACCATGGTGCGGCGCACGATTGCGGCGCTGGGGTATAACGAATGCGTAACCTATAGTTTCATTGATCAGGCCTGCGCAGAACTATTTGGCGGCGGTGCAGAGGGCGTGCAACTGGGCAATCCGATATCCTCTGAGATGAGTCATATGCGCCCTGATTTGCTGCCAAGCCTGTTGCAAGCTGCCCTGAAAAATCAGGCGCGCGGGTTTAACGATCTGGCGTTGTTTGAGGTTGGGCAGGGTTTTACCGGAGGCGAGCCGGAGCAACAAAAACTGCTGGCCACAGGGGTGCGCATTGGTCAGACGGCTCCGCGCAATGCTTTTGGCACGGCGCGCGCCGTTGATCTTTACGATGCCAAGGCGGATGCTGAGGCCGCACTCGGGGCCATTGGTGCGCCCGTTGATCGCCTGATGGTAATGCGCAATGCGCCCGATTGGTTTCACCCCGGGCGCTCGGCTGTGCTAAGCTTGGGGCCAAAGAATCCGCTGGCCGTGTTCGGGGAAATTCACCCCAAAGTGTTAAGCGCGATGGGTGTTAAAGGGCCGGCAGTGGCTTTTACAATATTTCTTGAAAATGCCCCGTTTGCGAAAGCTAAAACCAAGACCCGACCGGCACTGCAAGTCTCGGCTTTTCAAGCCGTTGAACGCGATTTTGCCTTTGTGGTTGATAGAGAAGTTGAGGTGGAGACCCTGCTGAAAGCCGCCAGAGGCGGTGATAAAAAACTGGTCCAATCCGTTAGTTTGTTTGATGTTTTCCAAATGGAGGACGGCAAAAAATCCGTGGCGATTTCTGTGCGTATTCAGCCGGATAAGGGAACTTTGACGGATCAGGAGATTGAAGGGATTTCCGCGCAGGTTATCGCAAAAGTATCAAGCGCTACGGGCGGTGTGTTGAGAGGGTAAGGGATGTTGAAGGTTTATCTATCGGGCGAAATCCATACGGATTGGCGTGCAGAAATTCTTGCGGGGGCGCTCAATGCCGGTTTGGACGTGGAATTTTCAAGCCCAAACACGAATCATGCCGCATCAGATGATTGCGGCGTGGCGATTATGGGGGTTGAGGGTGATAAATTCTGGCACGACCATAAAGGCGCCAAGCTAAACGCAATCCGCACCCGCAAAAGCATCGAGGACGCAGATATTGTGGTCGTGCGGTTTGGCGATAAATACAAGCAATGGAATGCGGCATTTGACGCGGGCTTTGCCGCCGCACTGGGCAAATCTCTGATTGTGATGCACGGGGCAGATCATCAACATGCCCTCAAAGAGGTGGACGCCACCGCACTGGCGGTGGTTGAGCGCCCGGATCAAGTCGTTGCAATCCTGGCTTATGTTCTGGATGGAAAGCTGCTTTAGCCCGCGCCATATTACAACATATGAATATATTTTCCTTGGACTAGGGGTAGTATTGTTTTATACGGGCACTACAAAACCTAGAGGGAGAGTAACGTGTTAAAAGAATTCAAGGACTTCATCGCCAAGGGCAATGTCATGGATATGGCTGTTGGTATCATCATCGGGGCCGCATTCACGGCGATTGTAAAATCGCTGGTTGCAGATCTGATCAACCCATTCATCAGTATATTTACCGGCGGGATTGACTTTACCAACCTGTTTTTGATCTTGGGTGAGGGCGAGTTTTCCTCATTGGCTGCGGCGCAAGACGCAGGCGCAGCCGTGTTTGCTTATGGTTCATTCATCATGGCTGTCATCAACTTCTTGATCGTTGCTTATGTGGTGTTTTTGCTGGTTAAAACGGTAAACAAAGCCAAAGCTGCCGCTGAAGGCCCAGAAGAAGCCGCGCCAGAAGCGCCAAAAGGCCCGACACAAGAGGAACTTCTAGGAGAAATCCGCGACCTTTTGAAGAAATAAAATACCCAAAGCCCACCGGATTGCTCTGGCGGGCTTTGTTATTACGGGTTATTGGCCATTAAAAATGATAGGCAACGCCAAAGGTAATGGCGTCGGATACCACTTCTAAGTTAGGTGAAATTACATTATAGCCTGTATATTCCGCATGGGAATATTCGATCCGGGCGCTGATGCTTTGTGTCAACATTTGTTCAACGCCAAGTGCGGCAATCCAACCTTGCCCGTTAGTTGAATTTCCCGGGATATGAAGCTTTGATACTCCATAGCCAGCGGCACCATAAATCAACGTGTTATTTATGACATACCCACCGCGCAGGCGCAGCGAAGCATCATTCTTAAATGAGAGGCCGACAAGAGGGAAAACGGCTGAGCCCAATCCATAGGTAGCTTCGGCACCAAGGATGAAGTTTGGGGAAACAGCATAGTTGTAGCCTGCAAATACGCTAGGGCCAATTCCGCTAGCGCCATAAGTCGGCGCAGGGGCACCGAGTGTTACACTTGTTGATGTCGCGCCCACCCCGCCGTAAAAACCGGCAAAGTTTTGCGCCTGTGCCAGCGCACCACTTGCAGATATAGCAAGGGCGGCGGCAGTATATTGTAGTAAACGTTTCATCGTATTGCTCCAATTCGTTATATATGAGGTAAGCAGTTAGTGGCCGGAGCCTAGCCACTAACTGTTGTAAACTATGTGATTTACGTCACATATCAACCTTACCCCAGTGACAGAGCTTTTTCAGTTGAAATCACATCCATCCCCAAGGCCGCGCCAACGGCTGCGTATGTTAGATGGCCCATATGGGTGTTGAGGCCGTTCATCAGATGTGGATCATCGCTACAGGCTTGCTTCCATCCCTTATTGGCGAGCGCAACCATAAACGGCATGGTGGCATTGCCAAGCGCCAGGGTGGAGGTGCGCGCAACTGCGCCGGGCATATTAGCAACGCAGTAATGCATGATGCCGTCCACTTCGTAAATCGGATCATCGTGGGTGGTGGCGTGCGAGGTTTCAAAACAGCCGCCTTGATCAATGGCCACATCCACAATCGCTGCCCCCGGTTTCATGGTTGATAGCTGGGCGCGGCTGACCAGTTTGGGGGCCGCGGCACCGGGGATCAGGACCGCGCCGATCAGCATATCGGCCTCGGCCACCATCTCAGCGGTATTGCCCTTGGAGGCGTAAAGCGTTTTGAAAACACCGCTATATGTGTCATCCAGATAGCGCATGCGTGGCAAGGACATGTCCAGAACGGTGACATCCGCGCCCATGCCAGCCGCGATTTTGGCCGCGTGTGTGCCGACAACTCCGCCCCCGATCACCGCAACCTTGGCGGGCGCAACACCGGGAACGCCGCCCATCAACACGCCGCGCCCACCGTTGGCTTTTTGCAAGGTCCAGCTGCCCACTTGCGGTGCCAGACGGCCCGCGACCTCGGACATCGGGGCCAGTAGCGGCAGGCCACCCATGCGATCAGTCACGGTTTCATAGGCAATGGCGGTGACGCCGCTTTCCAGCAGGTCATTGGTTTGTGCAAGATCAGGGGCAAGGTGCAGATAGGTAAACAGAATTTGCCCTTCACGCAGCTGTTTGCGTTCAACCGCTTGGGGTTCTTTGACTTTTACGATCATCTCGGCCGTGGCAAAAATCTCGGCGGCGGTGTCAACAATACGGGCGCCAGCCGCGATATATTCCGCATCGGCAAACCCGGCGCCAATGCCTGCATTTTTCTCGATGATCACCTCATGTCCGTTGGCAACGGCCTCTTGGGCGGCAGCGGGGGTGATCCCGATGCGGTATTCTTGATTTTTGATCTCTGCGGGGCATCCGATAAGCATGGCATCCTCATGTGTTTGGAGTTGTTGAGGCAATTATTGGCAGAAACCCATAACAATTGTATTGCAAATATACGTTGTACAATGTTGTTTATTTCGAATAATACTAAAGTATTATTCATAATAACGATGGATTATTGCAATGAACAGACTGGATGCGCTTGATCATAAGATTCTTGAAATTCTGCAACGTCAGGGGCGTGTGCCAAACGCAGAGCTGGCCGAACGGGTTAATCTATCCGCTTCTGCCTGTCATCGCCGGGTGCAGCGGTTGGAAAAAGACGGGATAATTCGCGATTATGTAGCCTTGATAAATCCACGCGCAGTGGGGTGCCCATCGACAATTTTTGTGGAAATAACCCTGTCTGGACAAGCCGACGAAGTGCTGGAAGCCTTTGAAAAACAGGTGGCTTTGGTACCGGATGTTTTGGAATGTCATCTTATGGCGGGCAGTGCGGATTATCTGTTGAAAGTGGTAGCGGCCGACACCGATGATTTTGCGCGTATCCATCGCCAATATTTGGCCCGCCTGCCGGGTGTTGCGCAAATGCAATCCAGTTTTGCGTTGCGCACGGTGTTCAAAACCACGGCCTTGCCGCTTTAGCTAAGCAGATATTGCATCAAATACAACGTCGCCATGCCTCCAAAAATAGCCCCCAAAACACTGCGAAAAACTGCGCCGATAAACAGGGCAACGGCGGCGGCAATCAGACGTGCAAGATCGGGCACCCCGCCGGTTGCCTCTGGCCACAGGGTCAGGGGTGCGATCAGCCCGGGCATGACAGCCGCAGGCACATAACGCAGATGCCGTGTAAGCCAATCAGGTAAATTCCTGTCGCCAATAATCCCGATAAAGGAATACCGGATCAGATAGGTGCCGATGCCAAGCCCGATAACCGTAAGCCAAATTGCCTGCGCGCTCATTTTGCAACTCCCATGCGGCGTTCAACCTCTGCGCCGGTTAGCATGGCCAAGATTGCCGCGACGATCAGCCATAAATTATAGGGCATCCAGACTAATAACAGAGAGACCGCGACAGACACACCAGCGGCGGCAAGATGGGGGATGCTGCGTAAACTCGGTGCGACAAGGGCGATAAACATGACCGGCACCGCAAAATCCAGCGCGTATTGCGGCGGAATTTTAGCCCCGGCAACAATCCCGACGTATGTAGAGACATACCAAAGCGGGAAAATCAGGGTAGCAGTGCCAAAGAAATACGCCAGTTTGTCGCGCACAGGCACATCGGGTTTGCGTTCAAATTCAAGGATCGCGACACCATATGTTTGGTCAATCATGAAATACGCCGCGATAATACGTTGCCATTTCAAGGCCTTACCTATATGCGGCGCAAGGGATGCCGAATACATAACCATGCGCATATTAACCGCCAGCCCTGTTAGAATGGCAATGTAAAAAGGCGCGCCATCACTTAATACTTGCACCGCCGAAAATTGCGAGGCGCCGGCAACGACAATCACCGTCATGGCCATGGTTTGCATCGCATTTAACCCGGATTCCGTGGCAACAACCCCGAAAAGCAGGCCAAAAGGTGCGGCCATCAGTAAAAACGGGGCACCAGCGCGCAGGCCGCGCCAATAAGCTGTTCTGGTGGTAGACATTTGAGGTTCCATATTGCAAATTCAAATCTATATAGCGCAGTCTGTTGTCGCTGACCAATCAAAGGTTTTGCACCATGCCCTCAGAATTATTGATAGGACCGGACCCACAAGACCCACGCCTGACCCGCGCGGTTTCAGGCCTTGATCAAAACGGTCTGCGCCAAACCTTGCAGGTGGTCGAAGAACGCCCCTTAACCATATATCTGAACGCACAGGAAATTGTCACGGCCATGACGATTGGCGATTATCCGAAATATTTGGCGGTCGGGTATCTGCGCAATCAGGGGATGTTGCTGAATGACGATATAATCACCGGCATTGATTATGACGCGGATATTGAAACGGTAATTGTGCGCACCACACGCCAGACGAATTACGAGGAAAAGCTGAAAAAGAAAACCCGGACTTCGGGCTGCGCGGTTGGCACAGTTTTTGGCGACGTGATGGAGGGCTTGGAGGGGCTGAAACTGCCTGCGACACCGCTGAAAACCAGTTGGTTATATACCCTGTCACACCAGATAAATACGCTGCCCAGCCTCTATCTGGTGGCGGGGGGTATTCATGGTACGGTGCTGTGCCATAAAGATAACCCATTGATTTATATGGAAGATGTCGGGCGCCATAACGCGGTGGATAAAATTGCTGGCTGGATGATGCTTGAGGGCGCGATTGCGCAGGATAAAATCCTATATACCACCGGGCGGCTGACTTCGGAGATGGTGATTAAAACCGCGATGATGGGTATCCCGACACTGGCTTCACGCTCGGGGTTTACAGCTTGGGGCGTGGAAATCGCGCGGCAAGTTGGGCTGACATTGATCGGGCGGATGCGCGGCAAACGGTTTGTCTGTCTTAGCGGCGAGGATCGCCTGATTTGGGATGCCGATATTACAAAAGTGCCGGACGAGCCAAAGAAATCCAGACGCAAAGGGACCGCCAAATGAAGGTTGCAGGGGTAATCCTTGCCGGTGGGCAATCCCGGCGTATGGGGGGCGGTGACAAGGCTTTGCGGGACTTGGGCGGGCAGCCGATTTTATCGCATGTCATTGCGCGCCTATTGCCGCAGGTTGATAAAATGGTACTGAATGCAAACGGCAATGCCGCGCGTTTCGAAAGTTATAATCTGCCAATTGTAGCGGATTCTATTGACGGGTTTGCCGGCCCGCTCGCGGGGGTGCTGGCGGGGATGGATTGGGCGGCAAAGGCGGGGTATGAACATATCGCCACCGTCGCCGCAGACACACCGTTTTTCCCTGAAAATCTGGTGCTGGCCTTGTGTATGGCCCAAGAAGGTGAGGGTAAACCGCTGGCGATGGCAATGAGCTCTGATCCAGAACGCGGGTTTGTGCGCCACCCGACTTTTGGACTGTGGTCCGTTGATTTACGTGAAGATTTGCGCGCAGCCTTGCAACGCGGTGTGCGCAAGGTGGTTGCCTGGAGCGAACCGCAAGGTTGTGCGATGATGGTTTTTGCCCCAGATAATCCCGACCCGTTTTTTAATGTAAACACGCCAGCGGATTTAGTTCGGGCGAAAAAGATGCTTAAGGATTGTTGAAATGAAGGTTTACGGAATTGTTGGCTGGAAAAATACAGGCAAAACCACGTTGGTGGAAAAGTTGGTCAGTGAAATAACGGCGCGGGGGTTTTCCGTTTCAACGGTGAAACATGCGCATCATACGTTTGATGTGGATCATCCCGGCAAGGACAGTTTTCGCCATCGTGCGGCTGGCGCGCGCGAGGTGATGTTGGCCAGCAAAAACCGCTGGGCTTTAATGCATGAATCGCGTGGTGAACCTGAGGCCTCGCTGGCCGATTTACTGGCGCGCCTTTCGCTGGTCGATTTGGTGCTGATTGAAGGTTATAAACGTGACGGGCACGCAAAAATTGAGGTGCATCGCCATGAGACGGGGCAAACCTTGCTGGCTTTGGATGATGAAACCGTCAAAGCGATTGCGGCAAATGTCCCGGTTGTGATGCCCGGCCTGCCGGTTTTTGGTCTGGATGATATCACCGAGATTGCAGATTTTATTCTGCGGGAGGTCGGGCTTGGTTGATCTTCCAAAATTATCAAACGATTGTTTTGCCTTACCCCAAGGCGTGCATTGGACGCCGGTTAAGGAGGCATTGGCCGCATTGCAGGCAAAGGTTAAGGTCGTAACAAGTATAAAATGCGTTTCAACCATTGCAGCCGGTGGCCGTGTGCTGGCCGAAGATATCTATGCGGCTCGCGACAATCCACCCTATGCAAATTCTGCGGTTGATGGATATGGGTTCGCCCATGCAGGGCAGGCGCAAACCATGGCGCTGGTCGATGGGCGCGGCGCGGCTGGTGCGCCATATTCTGGCGTTGTGCCGACAGGAAAAGCCCTACGCATACTGACTGGCGCGGCTGTTCCGGCCGGTGTTGATACGATCGTGCTGGAAGAGGATGTTGACCTTGAAGGCGCAACCATACGCTTCGCCGCCGGGCTAAAACATGGCGCGAACCTGCGCCCCTTGGGCGAAGATATACGTGTGGGCGACAGGGTTTTGAAGGCGGGGCGGATATTGGGGCCGCAAGATCTGGCGCTATTGGCCTCTGCGGGCATTGAAAAGGTGAACCTGCGCTGTCCGCTTAGGGTTGGGGTGCTGTCCACTGGCGATGAGATTCGCCAAATCGGCGAGGCTATTGCACGGCACCAGATATATGATGCCAACCGCCCAATGCTGTTGGATCTGGTGCGGCGGTGGGGCATGACACCGGTGGATCTGGGGCATGTGCGTGATGATGCGGCGTTGGTGGGGGATGCCCTAACCAAGAGCGCCCGGCTGGCGGATGTGGTGCTGACAACCGGTGGCGCTTCGGCGGGGGATGAGGACCATATCTCAGCAGCCCTTCGCGCAGCTGGCGCGTTGAATCTGTGGCGTATTGCGCTGAAACCGGGCCGCCCATTGGCGCTGGGCATGTGGGATGGTGTGCCGGTATTTGGCTTGCCAGGCAATCCGGTAGCCGCCTTTGTAACCGCCCTGATTTTTGCACACCCGACTTTGCAAAAAATGTCCGGGGCAGGTTGGTCAACGCCGCATGCATTGATGTTGCCCGCAGGGTTTTCGAAATCCAAAAAAGCAGGGCGACAGGAATATCTACGGGCAAAAATCGGGGAAGACGGGCGCATTCAGGTGTTCAAAAGCGAAGGCAGCGGTCGGGTATCAAGCATAAGCTGGGCGCGCGGACTGGTACGCCTTGAAGATGGCGCACGTGACATCACACCGGGCGATCCGGTGGCGTATATCCCGTTCTCGGAATTTGGGATTTAGGATGATCGCTGGCAAAAATGCCCACCCCGTTACGCAAGCCTGGGGCATAGATGCGCCTTTGCACCGTTTGGAAGGCGGGCACAGAAATCAGGTTTTTTGCACCAGTGGTTTGTCGAAAAATATGGTATTCAAAAGTACGCAGCGCAGCGAAAAGGCGATATCCTGGCTGGATAAAGTCCATGTGCACGCCGAGATGGCCGGTTTTACAATCCCGCGTTTGCAACGAAGTTTTAAGGGCAAATTTATTGAAAATGGTTGGACGGTTGAACCGTTTATGCAAGGGCGCGCTTTTAGGCCGTCTGAGCTTGGTAGTTTGCGCGCAAATATCCAAAAATTTCATACGCTTTGTCAGGATATCCCCCAGCGACCGGGGTTTTTGAATGCCGTTAGTCTGTGTTTTACACCAAAAGGCGGGGATATTGATCTGGATGATATGCCGGCAAATCTGGTGGCCGAATGTCGACAAGCTTGGCGGGTGTTGGAGGGTCAGGCGCAAAGCGTGGTGCATGGTGATCTGAACTGCGCGAATGTATTGAAAGGGGCAAGCGGCAGGGTAATTCTGCTGGATTGGGATGAAACACGCCTTGATGCTTGTGTCCTTGATATTGCGGCAATTACGGATGCAGCAAAGGTTAATAACGCCGTTTTACGGGCAGCTGTGGCGTGGGAAATTGCCTGCGCGTGGCATATTGAACCATCATATGCTATGGGGCTTGTTGAAAGTTTTATGTCTAAATTAGACGATATAAAATAATATAGGGAATTGAATAATGGCCACAGATATTTCATTGAAATGCGCATGCGGAAAAGTTACGGGCCATGTTGCAAAGGTAAAACCCAATATCGGAAACCATATGGTTTGTTACTGCAATGATTGTCAGGCTTTTGCGCGATATCTGGAAAATCCCCGAGGGGTTCTGGATGCAAACGGGGGTACGGATATTTTCCAGACCACGCCGGGCCGGATCATATTTTCACAAGGCACAGAGCATCTTGCCTGTATCCGGCTGTCGCCCAAAGGTATTTTGCGCTGGTATGCGAGCTGTTGCTCTACACCGATTTGCAACACCGGCGCGACGCCCGGGCTGCCGTTTGCCGGGCTGATTCACAGCGCTCTTGGCGATGGTGTTGATGGCACACCACGCGGCGAAATTATCGGGCCTGTGCGCACATATGGGTTCACGCAATTTGCAACGGGGGATGCAGATGGGCTGAAAACTCGTGGGTTGTTGAAAATGGCAACCCGCATAATCCGCATGATGATTGGTGCACGACTGCGCAGCGAGCACAAACATTCCCCTTTCTTCAAACCGGGCAGCCTGGAACCGATCAGCATGCCAAAGATCCTGAATGACACGGAACGCGCGGCGGTTTACCGGATGTAGCCCGAGACGGTTCAGTTAACTTTGGAGTGTACCTTTCAGAGTAGATCGACTGGTAAAAGGTCCTCGGGGATGCCCTGATAGCAGACGGGGCGCAGGAACCGGCGGATTGACAGGGTTCCGACCGATGTGGCGCCAAAGTTTGCTGGTGACGGGCATGTTCCTTGGCAGAACAACAGCCACGCTGCTGCCGGAATTGTCGCTGTTTCTACCTAAGTTTATTCGTTAAGGGGTATGTTCGGCAAAATCCTGTGTATGAACGTCACTAATTCCACAGGGGATTACCCTTGACATTTACCCCCTAAACCTGTGTATCCAACCTCGATCAATTACGCGTTTTCAGAGGCTATTCACATGCATGCTTTTCGCTCTCATAAATGTAACGAACTGACGGCTGCCAATGTTGGTGATAGCGTCCGCCTATCGGGTTGGGTGCACCGTGTGCGCGATCATGGCGGCGTTTTGTTCATCGATCTTCGGGATCATTACGGCATTACGCAGGTTCTGGCAGACGAGGACAGTCCGGTTTTTCATGCACTGGAAAGCGTGCGTTCCGAATGGGTGATCCGCATTGATGGTGTGGTCAAGGCCCGTGATCCTGAACTGGTGAATGCCAATATCCCCACCGGCGAGGTTGAGATTTTCATTCGCGATATGGAGGTTCTGGGCGCATCCGAAGAACTGCCGTTGCAAGTCTTCGGGGAACCGGATTTTCCCGAAGAAACCCGCCTGAAATACCGCTTTTTAGACCTGCGCCGCGAAAGCCTGCACAACCGCATGATGCTGCGCTCCAACGTGGTGGCCAGCATTCGCAATCGTATGGCCGATCAGGGTTTTAACGAATTCCAAACCCCGATCATCACCGCCAGCTCGCCCGAAGGCGCGCGGGATTTTCTGGTGCC
>CAYSAZ010000016.1:0-37339 GCA_964429065.1 uncultured Rhodobacterales bacterium | reverse complement strand
AGATATTCAATGGCTTGACGGGATGATCAACATTATCATCGGGGTGATTTGCCTGTTTGTGACCGGCCTTTTGATCTACGTTTTGGTACGGTATAACCGCAAACGCAACCCAGATGCGGCGCGTTTTACCCACCATTCAGCAGTAGAGGTTGCCTGGACACTTATCCCGATCCTGATCCTGATTGTGATCGGCTCATTTTCGCTGCCAATTCTGTTCAAACAGCTGGAAATTCCAGAATCAGATTTGACGATCAAGGTTACCGGAAATCAGTGGTACTGGAGCTATGAATACCCTGAAAGCGAATTTGAATTTGACAGCATTATGCTGGGCGCCGGTGAGGCGGGGTTGAATGATGCCGTTAAGGCTGAACTGGCTGAATACGGCTATGCTGAGGATGAATACCTATTGGCCACCGATAACGCGGTTGTCGTACCTGTGAATGCGGTTGTACGTCTGCAAATTACCGGATCTGATGTGATCCATTCTTGGGCGATGCCATCTTTTGGGGTCAAGCTTGATGCGGTGCCGGGCCGTCTGGCCGAGACATGGTTTGCCGCAGATCGCGAGGGCGTGTATTTTGGGCAATGTTCCGAACTTTGCGGCAAGGATCACAGCTATATGCCCATTACCGTCAAAGTGGTTTCACAAGAAGTTTATGATGCCTGGCTAAAAGGTGCGGTGGTTGAATTTGCCAATCTGCCAAATGCAATTACTGTTGCAACAGCAGATTAAACCAGCTTTGGCGCGGTTATGCGGGCCAATAAATGGATGATGAAATGACAGATGCAAGTTGCATAAATGATGCGCAGGAATATGACGCGGAGTTCAACGATTACGTTGAGCTGCTAAAGCCGCGCGTCATGCGTCTGGTGATTTTCACAGCCGCTGTCGGGCTGTTGGTTGCGCCCAATTCCGTGCATCCTATCGTCGCATTTGCCAGTATTTTGTGCATTGCTATCGGGGCCGGGGCGTCTGGTGCGCTGAACATGTGGTGGGATGCGGATATTGATGCGGTCATGAAACGCACAAAAAACCGCCCCATTCCCTCGGGGCGCGTTACACGATCCGAGGCCTTGGCGCTTGGGCTGGGCCTATCGGGCCTTGCGGTGATGATGCTGGGGCTTTTTGGAAACCTGCTTTCCGCCGGTCTGCTGGCCTTTACGATATTCTTTTACGTAGTGATTTATTCCATGTGGCTAAAGCGCAGCACACCCCATAATATCGTGATTGGCGGGGCGGCCGGGGCTTTCCCACCGATGATCGGATGGGCGGTTGCAACCGGTGGTGTTAGCATCGAAAGCCTGTTGATGTTCGCGCTGATTTTCATCTGGACTCCACCGCATTTCTGGGCGCTGGCGCTGTTTCGCAATGATGACTATAAGGCCGCGAATATCCCGATGTTGCCGGTTACAAGTGGTACGATCACAACCCGTCGCCATATTCTGGCCTATTCGATTTTGCTGGCGATAGTTTCTGGTGCATTGGCGTTTACGCAAATTGGCGGGGCCGTCTATTTCATCACATCAACCGTGTTCAGCGCCCTGTTTTTATACGGTGCATATCGTTTGTGGCAACGCAGCGATGCGGCGGCCACAGGGGATGATTTTCGCGCCGAAAAACGGTTTTTCGGATTTTCCATCCTGTATCTGACAGTCCTGTTTGTCGCCCTATTGATCGAAGCCCTGCTGCGAGCCTTTGATTTTGGGATCGACGGCTGGCCAATGTGGTTTTAAACATGAGCGGTATTCACAAAGAACATGAATTGCACAAACGCCGTCGGGGCCGCAATATTGCCGTTGGTTTGTCACTTGGGGCGATGGTTGCACTGACATTTGCGGTCTCGGTGGTCAAGCTTAGCAAACCCCAGAACCTGGATACTAGCGCCCCCAATTACAGCCCAAATGCCGAGGCTTCAGAATGAGCGCGCAGCAAAACACCCGGACCGTTGTTCGCCTTGCCAGCTTGGTGCTGTTCATGGGCGCAATGTCCTTTGCTGCGGTGCCGTTTTACAACTGGTTTTGCAGTGTCACAGGATACGGTGGTACGACGGCGGTTGCCAAAAACGCTACGAGTGAAATTCTTGACCAAACAATAACCATCCGTTTTGACGCCTCGCTTGATCGCGATATGCCGTGGCATTTCAAACCGGTTGCACGCAAAATGCAGCTGCGAATTGGTGAGGTCGGCTTGGCCTTCTATGAGGCTTATAACCCCACAGACCGTGTAATCGCAGGTACCGCCAGCTACAACGTATCCCCCTTCACAGCCGGTGAGTTTTTCACCAAGATCGACTGTTTTTGCTTTACCGAACAGATTTTGCAACCGGGTGAAACCGTGCAGATGCCGGTAACATTCTATGTCGATCCCGAAATCGTAAAAGACCGCGATGGTAAGTTTGTTAACGCAATTACGCTTTCCTATACGTTCTACGAAACCGATTTACCCGAAGAAACCAAGCTAAGCCTTGCACCTTTGGGCGAAGATAATAATACTGCGGAAAATTGACCGTAAACGAGTGTCAAAAAGAGGAACCAAACATGGCGCATGAGAAAAATCACGATTACCACATTCTGGCACCCAGCCCATGGCCACTGCTCGGTGCGTTCGGTGCATTTGTCATGTTTTTCGGCTCGGTTATGACTTTTGGGGATTATCCTTACGGTCTGGCAGTGGCGCTGTTTGGCCTCGGGTTGGTGCTTTATACCATGTATGCATGGTGGTCTGACGTTGTTGGCGAAAGCAAGGTTGGGGATCACACGCCGGTGGTGCAAATCGGGCTGCGGTATGGGGTGATCTTGTTTATTACCTCTGAGGTAATGTTCTTTGTCGCCTGGTTCTGGTCCTTTTTCCGCGCCTCGATCTTCCCGTTTGAAGACTACGCAGGCGGTGTTTGGCCGCCCGTCGGGATTGAGACGCTTGATGCATGGCACCTGCCGCTGATCAATACGTTAATCCTGCTGTGCTCTGGCGCCGCTGCCACATGGGCGCACCACGCGATTGCCCATGAAAACGACCGTAAAGGTCTGGTAAACGGGCTGATCATTGCCATCCTGCTGGGTATGTTGTTTACGGTTTTTCAGGCCTATGAATATTCCCATGCGACGTTCTCTTTTGCGGGCAATATTTACGGCGCGAACTTCTTTATGGCCACAGGTTTTCATGGCTTTCACGTGTTGGTTGGGACGATCTTTTTGTTCGTCTGTCTGGTGCGGGCCTTGCGCGGTGATTTTACACCGACGCAGCATATCGGTTTTGAAGCAGCGGCCTGGTATTGGCATTTCGTCGATGTTGTTTGGTTGTTCCTGTTTGCAGCCATCTATATCTGGGGCGGTTGATTTCTGCTGGCGCGGCATCTGGAAACGGGTTCCCTTGATAGCGCGTCCAATATTTTGCGCGGGTCCTGTAACCGGGGCTCGCGTTTTTATTTGAAACGAGGTCGCAGATGAACCGCCGCATGATTTTACCCCTGATTGCAGGTGTGCTGGGCACGGCGATATTACTGTGGCTGGGAACATGGCAGTTGCAGCGCATGACATGGAAACAAGGCGTTCTGGGCGCGATTGATGCGCGCCTTGCTATGCCTGCGGTCGCAATACCCGCTGATCCTGACCCGGTGGCTGACAAATATTTGCAGGTTAACCTGTCCGGCATGCTTGAACCACGCGAGCTGCATGTTCTGGGTTTTGGCAATGGCGGCCCGGGGTTTCGGGTGATCGCAGCCATGGTCCTGAACGATGGTCGCCGGATACTGGTTGATCGCGGGTTTATTCTTGAGACGGCCAAAAACGCTCTACGAGGTGGCGGGGCAGTGATTGCCACAGGATCAATGATCTGGCCGCGGGAAACCGACAAATATATTGCGCCGCCGGATCGTGCAAAAAATATCTGGTTTGCCCGCAATGTGCCCTTGATGGCCAAAGAGCTAGGCACATTGCCACTGATGGTTGCCTTGCATCAAAGCAATAATACGCAAGGGATCACCCCGCAGATCCCGTCGATCAACATCGCAAACCGGCATCTGGAATATGTGCTGACGTGGTATGGTTTGGCAATTATCTGGTTTGGGATGACAGGCTACCTTCTTTGGCGTATCAAACGCGAAACCGTGTGAAACAGGATTACCCGATGCGTTATATATCGACCCGTGGCCAAGCGCCTATCTTGAATTTCGAAGAGGCCCTGCTGACAGGTTTGGCGCGTGATGGCGGCTTGTATGTGCCCGAAAGCTGGCCGCAAATGTCGCGTGATGAAATAACAGCGCTGGCTGGTCTGCCTTACGAAGAGGTGGCGTTCCGGGTGATGAAGCCTTTCATTGGCGACACCTTCAGCGATACAGAATTTCGCGCTCTTATCACCAAGGCTTACGCAAGTTTTCGCCATATCGCCCGCGTGCCGCTGGTACAAACCGGGGCCAATGATTTTATTTTAGAATTGCACCACGGCCCGACGTTGGCGTTTAAAGATGTCGCGATGCAGTTGATCGGGCAAATGTTTGCAGCCGTTTTGAAACGGCGACGCGCGCGGGTAACGATTGTTGGTGCGACCTCTGGTGATACCGGATCTGCGGCGATCGAGGCCTTTAGGGGGCTAGATTGCGTCGATGTTTTCATACTTTACCCTCATGGGCGGGTGTCCGAAGTTCAGCGCCGCCAAATGACAACGGTGCCGGATTCCAATATCCATACTCTGGCTGTTGAAGGTGATTTTGACGACTGCCAAGCGCGCTTGAAAGACATGTTCAATGATATGGAATTTCGCGATGCGATCCAGCTGTCGGGTGTGAACTCTATCAACTGGGGGCGGGTTTTGGCGCAGGTGGTGTATTATTTCACGGCCGCTGTGGCGCTCGGCGCACCGGCACGCAAAATTTCGTTCACCGTGCCTACGGGCAATTTTGGTGATATTTTTGCCGGCTACGTTGCCAAACGCATGGGTCTGCCAATTGACCGGCTGGTGATTGCGACGAACCAGAACGATATTTTGCACCGCACATTGGCAAGCGGGAACCATCACAAAAATGGCGTGACCCCATCGATCAGCCCGTCGATGGATATTCAGGTGTCCTCAAATTTTGAACGTCTATTGTTTGATATTTACGATCGCGAAGGGGCGGCTGTCAGCCAATTGATGACGGATTTGAAAGACAAGGGCGGGTTTGCTTTATCGCAAGGGGCGCTGGAAAAAATGCGCCACGAATTTGATAGTGCGCGTTGTTCAGAGACTGAGACATCTGACACCATTCGCAAAACGGCGCGAGAAACAGGGCAGGTGGTTTGCCCGCATACCGCCGTTGCAATCAAGGTGGCCGCAGATATGCGCGGGGATCCAGGGGTGCCGATGATCAGCCTTGCCACTGCGCACGCAGCTAAATTTCCTGCCGCCGTTAAGGCCGCTTGTGGCATCCAACCGGCACTGCCTGCGCATATGGGGGATTTATTTGACCGCACAGAACGCATCACCCGCGTGCCCAATGCGCTAAACGCGATCCAGGATATCATCCGCAAAGGAATACCCACGTGAGCATTCAGTTACATACGTTATCAAACGGGTTCCGCATCGTTACGGAAAACATGCCGGGCCTGAAATCGGCGACACTGGGGATTTGGGTTGATGCAGGGGCGCGCCATGAAACGGTGGCGCAAAATGGCATCGCGCATTTTCTGGAGCACATGGCATTCAAGGGCACAACCAGCCGCACATCGCTGGAAATCGCCGAAGCGATTGAGAATGTCGGTGGCGGAATTAATGCCTATACCAGCCGCGAAACCACAGCATATTATGCGCGCGTGCTGGCCGAAGATGTGCCGCTGGCACTGGATGTGATCTCTGATATTTTGCTAAACCCAACGTTTGATCCGCGTGAGTTGGAGGTGGAGCGCGGTGTGATTCTTTCTGAAATTGGCCAAGCTTTGGATACACCTGATGACATCGTCTTTGACTGGCTGCAAGAAACCGCCTTTCCCGATCAACCCATGGGGCGCCCGATCCTTGGGCCGGCTGCGGGGGTGCAGGGGTTTACGCGCGATGATTTAGCCGGGTTTGTTGATACGTATTATGGCCCCGAACAGATGATATTCTCCGCTGCCGGTGCCGTGGATCACGACAATATCGTGGCCGCCGCAGAAAAACTGTTTGGTGGTTTGAAACGGCGCGTTGCCAGCCTCGCCACACCCGCCGCCTTTCTGGGAGGGGAAAAGCGTGTGGTCAAGGATCTGGAACAGGCGCATTTCACTTTTGCACTGGAATCCCCGGGATTTCGCCACGATGATGTCTATACCGCCCAGATTTTTTCGGCGGCCCTCGGGGGCGGCATGTCTTCGCGCCTGTTTCAGGAAGCACGGGAAAAACGCGGGCTGTGCTATTCGATTTTCGCGCAAGCTTCAGCCCATGAGGACACGGGGTTATTCACCATTTATGCAGGCACCAGCGGCGATAAAATCGCTGAACTTGCTAACCTGACCATTGATGAACTGCGCCGCAGTGCCTCTGATATGTCAGAGGTCGAAGTGGCGCGTGCGCGGCAACAAATGAAGGCCGGCATGTTGATGGGACTAGAAAACCCATCGGCACGCGCCGAACGCATGGCGCGGATGGTTTCTGTTTGGGGTCGTGTGCCAAGTCTTGAGGAAATAATCACAAAAATCGAGACCGTAAATCCGGTGAAGGTCAAGGAATTCGCAGCGGGCCTGTGCCGTAAAACCACACCGGCAATGGCACTTTATGGGCCTGTTACTGCGGCCCCGGACCTTGCGCGCCTGCAGGCCATGCTTGTGGCATAAGGGATGTTCGGGCGGCAAAAATATCCGGTGTTGCGCACAAAACATTTGGTTTTACGGCTGCCGGAATACAGGGATTATAGGGCTTGGGCTGAGGTGCGACTGGCCTCAGCGGATTTTCTGGCCCCTTGGGAGCCACGCCGTGGTGCGAACTATCTTTCGCGCGGGGCGTTTAAACATCGTGTGACCTCCAGCAAAATTGCAGTACGCAAGCGCACATCCGTTGGATTTATGGTAATCCGTGCGCAAGATGCGCAGATTGTCGGTGGAATTACGCTGGATAATATTCAAGGTGGCGTCGCACAATTTTGTACGGTTGGCTATTGGATGGGGGCGAAATTTACCCGCCAAGGGTATATGCAAGAGGCGCTGAATGCATGTGTGCGCTATGGGTTTGAGGACCTGGATATCAGCCGCATCCAAGCGGGATGCTTGCCTCAAAACATTCCCTCGCGGGCATTGTTGGAAAAATCTGGCTTTGTTTGCGAGGGGGTTGCAAAAAAGTATTTGCAAATCGCCGGACAGTGGCGCGACCACGTGCTATACGCGACCCTCAGGCAAGATCGGGCCGCAGATACAGGAGAGGGTGATGGCGCTGAATGAACCAGATACCGAGGTGCTGCAACGGCTAGGGGAAATTACGCCTGTGCACGCCCCAACGGCAGCCTATCTGAAAGAACCTCGGGGGCGCTACACAGGGCAAGCGGCTGGTGTTTTGCGCCCGGAAAACACGGCGCAAATCGCGGCGATTATGCGGGTATGCAATGCGCATAAAATTGGCGTTATACCATATGGCGGGGGCACGGGGCTGGTTGGCGGGCAGGTCATGGAGGGCATCCCGCGCTCAATCATTTTATCTCTGGAACGTATGCATGCCGTGCGGGATATCGATGCATCGGACAACGTTATGGTTGTTGAGGCGGGGGCAATTTTACAAGATATTCAGCGCGCAGCAGAGAATGCCAGGCGGATATTCCCGCTGTCTCTGGCCTCCGAAGGGTCGTGCCAGATTGGCGGTAATCTGGCGACGAATGCAGGCGGGGTAAACGTTTTGCGCTATGGAAACGCCCGTGCGCTTTGCCTCGGGCTTGAGGCGGTGCTGCCCGATGGCACAGTTTTCAATGGCCTTAAACGACTGCCCAAAGACAACACCGGATATGATTTGCGTGATCTGTTGATCGGGGCTGAGGGTACGCTGGGGATTATCACGGCGGCGACGCTGAAAATCTTTCCCAAACCTGTCGATATTGAGGTGGCATTTATAAATGTTGCCACACCGCAAACGGCGCTTGATTTGCTAAATCATATGGCGGCGCGGTTTGGCAATAACATTTCAGCCTTTGAGCTTATCCACCGGCAGGGATTGGATTTTCTAGCGGAAACCGGGCTTGCGTTTGCGGCACCGCTGGCGGGCAGGCCGGAATGGATGGTTTTGGTTGAATGTGGCATGGGGGCTGAAAGTGGTTTGAAAGAGCGGTTTGAAGATAGTTTGGCAGAGGCATTTGAGGGTAATTTTCTGCAAGACGCAGCCATAGCTCAGAACCTTGCGCAACAACGGGCGTTTTGGGATATCCGCGAAAATATTCCTGAGGCAAACCGCAAAATTGGTGTGATTTCCTCGCATGATATATCTGTGCCGGTTAGTACAATCCCTGCATTTATTACCCAAGGAAAACAGATAGTTGCCAAAATTAATCCAGCGTTCAGGGTCAATTGTTTCGGGCATCTGGGGGATGGGAACCTGCATTATAATGTCTACCCGCCGCAGGGCGTTAATCGCGCGGAATTCGATGATATTAGAGGCGAGATCAAGGATAGTATTTACGATCTTGTTGAAAGTTTTGGCGGCTCATTCAGTGCTGAACATGGCATTGGGCGCATGAAAAAAGCGGATTTGGCAAAATATGGTGATACGGGGAAATTAACGGCGATGCGGGCGATAAAGCAGGCGCTGGATCCCAATGGTATTATGAATCCGGGCGCGGTAATCTAATTTGCCCTGCCGGGGGTAATCGACAGGGCAAATTTCAGAGATCAAACTGAAGCAAGCAGCACCCGTATCTTTGGGCTGACACTCTTTTGCAGGTTTAAGGTTAACAACGTGTTACCCTTGGCAAAAAATATTAACTGCCATCAAATTCGCATAAAATATGCACATCCATTCCCATTTTGCGCAGTTTTTCCCGCCCGCCGAGTTCGGGAAGATCAATGATAAAGGCGCTGCTGATAACCTCGCCGCCAAGACGTTCAATCAGCTTGATACCGGCCTCAGCCGTGCCCCCCGTTGCCAGCAAATCATCGACCATTAGCACGCGTTCGCCAGGGGTGATCGCATCTTCATGCAGTTCCATCACCGCTTCGCCGTATTCCAGTGCATAGGCTTGCTGGATGGTCTTTCCAGGCAGTTTTCCTTGTTTGCGAATAGGCACAAACCCTAATGAAAGTTGATGGGCAATGGCCCCGCCCAAGATAAATCCACGGGCTTCAAGGCCAACAATTTTGTCGATTTTTGTGCCCACATAAGGGTGCAACATCTGGTCAACTGTCAGGCGAAACCCGCGTGGGTCGCTGAATAATGTGGTCACATCGCGAAACATGATGCCCTTATGGGGGAAGTCGGGAATCGTGCGGATATAATCTTTAACAGTTTTGTTACGGGGCATGGGTTATCCTTGGGATTTGGGTGTGGTCAGCATTTTTGCAGCCACGGAAATGGCTTGGGCCTCACGCTCAGCCCAATCCCCTGAAATCAGGGTGTAATCGGCATTGAACGCATCAAGCTTGGCCTTTATTTTGATGAAAAACGCCTGGCGTTGATCCTGTTTGCCGTAATAGCGTAGCGGGTCTTCCTCCCAGGGGGCATTGGCATCCAGCAGCAGATAATGGTCCGGCAACTCGATCCGGGCCTCAAGCTCAGGCAAGGAATGGCCGAGCAACATTTCCGCCCAAACGGCCGTGAGCAATGGATCGGTATCTTCAAACAGGATTGGTCCGGCCTTAAGCGACAGGGTTTTGCGGTGGGCGACGTGACCGTCAACAATAAAATGCAGTTCTTCGGCGCGATACTCGCCAGGGATGCGGTATTTTTCGTAAGGGCGCCCGTATTCCGGCACGTATGGCCCGCCAAATTTTTGGGCCAGAACATCCGCCATATAGGATTTCCCGGTGCTTTCCGGTCCCACCAGCGTAAGGCGCTTTTGGAAATAGGGACGCACGTAATCGGGGATGGAATGCCAGTGATCAAACGGGTTCTTGCGAATTTCAACCGAGTTTGCCGGAAATGCCATCCACATTGGATCAAGGATAAAATGCTGGGCATTTAGCGTGCGGGCCAGATCAACGACATAATCCTCAGAACCAATCACCCGGTCGATCGGTTCGGGGTGAAAGCCGCGTATGATCCGTGCCCAGTCAGGAGCATCCGAGGCCAAGGGCTGTGTTCCGTTATTGACCACAATCACCACAGCTTCGGGGAATAAATTTTCCATCCAGCCCTTGCGCACAGCCGGCGCAATCGGGTCATTGTCGGATGTCGCCAGGATGATGGTCAGCCGATCCACCAGATAGGACGCAGTGCGCACCAACGCGACATGCCCGGCGTGCGGGGGCATAAACTTTCCAAGGATAACACCGGTAGTTGTCATTTTACGGCCTTTCCAAAGGGTTAAAAATCCGGCTTTGCAATCATCAACCAGAATACGCCCATTAAGACTATAAAGGCTGGCCAGCCAAGCGTAAACCAAATGCGGTAATATCTACGGCATTTTTATGATATCGGCGCATTGGTCTTGGCGGCCTCACCGGTTAAATCGCGGATTTGGTGCCGTTCAGCGAACCCGCTGTGTTGATTGCCGCGTCACATTTGGCCATAAGATGTTGCCAAAAGGCCGGGGTGTTCCGGGCCGAACAAACCACATCATATCCTTGCGCATATAAATAATAGGCGATGTGCCTGCCGATAAACCCGTCAGCACCGAGCAGCAGGATATTGGAGTTGCTCGTTGGTCGCCTTTGCGCAGGTCGGCCAGAAAATATCAGGTACTGATATCACGATTAAAGTTGGTCGGGTGAACCGTGTGGTGCCTTACGGTTGTGTGGTTTTTGTGCTTTTTGCCGAAGCTATGGCCAGCCCGTCGACAACGGCGGTAAAAACGGCCGAAGTATGCAGAGTTGCTTTGGGGAAAAGTTGTTCTATAGCCTCACGCACAAATGCCATCAGGCTGGAGCCGCCAACAAAAACAACATCGGTGATATCCTGGGCCTCATAATCGCTTAATGTGAGGGTCTCACGAATGCCAGTGATGATTTGCTCTTTATGCGGGGCCATCATATCTGCAAGGTTTGCGCGCGTAATCTTGATGGTTTTGCCTTGTTCGATCAGCCCCAAGTCAATCATTTCATGTTGGGTGTCTGTCTGGTTAACCGTGATTTTTGCGGTTTCGGCCAGCGCCGCCAATTCATGGCCCAGTTCATACTCCAACACGGTTATAAGGCGGGAAAATGGTGCGCGATTTAGGGCGTCTCGTTCTAATGTGCGCGCGATTTCCAGGGTCTCGGGATTGTATAGAAACGGAATTTTTTCCCATGTTGCAAGGTCGTTAAACAGGGAAACAGGGGCAGTTGTCGTACCTGTGCTCATGACTTTGCGCAGCTGTTCACCCTTTCCCAGTACAGGCATGAAATACGCACCGTTAAGGGTTTTATCAAAATCCGTTCCTCCGAATCTCAGGCCGTGGGATGCGCATATTTGAAGTGTATGTTCGCTCTGATCCGGCAATGAACGAAAAAGTGCATAATCCGAGGTGCCTCCGCCAATATCAACAATCAACCCAAGGGAAAACCCCTTACGCAGGACAGTATTTGCAAGCGATGCGGCGACGGGTTCAAACATGAAATCCACGCCCTTAAAGCCGGCGCGGTGATAGCATTCG
This sequence comes from uncultured Rhodobacterales bacterium, assembly GCA_964429065.1. Classification (GTDB taxonomy): domain Bacteria; phylum Pseudomonadota; class Alphaproteobacteria; order Rhodobacterales; family Rhodobacteraceae; genus NORP23. The sequence continues at coordinate 25,631 of CAYSAZ010000016.1, read as the reverse complement.
CGCAAATCATCCTGTGCTTGTTGATCCTTGGCAATGTTATGGTTGTGAAAATGTACCGGACGGCCAGACAGCACATGCGGGAACTCTTTTCCTTCAATATGCTCGGCCCGGGTTTTGAGGTCACGTAAAAATCCGGAAATAATGTCGAAAAAATCGAGATGCAACCCCATGATATACCGCTTTTCACGCATCAAAGATGTGCCAAGCGCGCGTTTGAGCGAGCGCATATAGCGCCCGTCAATGCCTTGGGTCAGGCAGGCATTGGCCTTTGTGCCAACGTGGATTTTCTTTTGGGCGAAGTCAAAAAATATCGCCGTTGGCAGGGTGTCAGAGCCATCCTCCATCTGGAGTCGTCTGATCTGTCCATTTCCATAGCACGCCACGGCCGAGTTTGAGGTGCCAAAGTCGATAGCCAACGTGTTGTCACGGCTTTTGTCCATTTGAAATCCCCTGTAATATGCAAGCGGTCACGCATATTATGCACAGTGGGCAGGTTCAAGTGGTAAATGCGCCAATGTTAGCCCAAAACCCGCCCGGCGACGGCGTCAAGTTTACGCACGAGCGTTTGATCACGGGCATCGGGTGTGGTCATGATCGCAAACTCAAGGGCGCGGTCACAGCCGTGTTCGCACGCGGTGCGCGCAGCCCCCAGCAAACTCGGCAGATGTTTGATCATGGCGCGGGCGTTGGCGGAATTCCCGGTCAGGGTTTCGATGATCTTGGTCACATCTACCTCGCCGTGATCAGGGTGCCAGCTGTCATAATCGGTGATCATAGCTACGCTGGCGTAATCCAGTTCGGCCTCACGGGCCAGTTTCGCCTCGGGCATGTTGGTCATGCCAATTACATCCGCGCCCCAGCTTTTGCGATACATTTTACTTTCGGCAAGAGTCGAAAACTGCGGGCCTTCCATTGCCAGGTATGTGGCGCCCATATGCACGGTGATACCCTCGGTTTTGGCGGCTGTCTCACAAGCCGCGGACAGGCGCGGGCAAGTGGGATACGCGATTGAGACATGGGCAACACAGCCTGGCCCAAAGAACGATTTTTCGCGCGCAACCGTGCGGTCGATAAACTGATCAACAAGGACAAAATCACCCGGAGCCATTTCGCCGCGCAGCGAGCCACAGGCGGATATCGATATCACATCGCTGACCCCAATGCGTTTCAGCGCATCAATATTGGCACGGTAATTGATCGAACTTGGCGTTTGCACATGCCCACGCCCATGGCGCGGTAAAAACGCCATTTTAACACCGTCAAGGCTGCCCGTCAGAATCTGGTCAGAGGGCGCACCCCAGGGTGTTTCAACCGTTTGCCACACAGCCTCTTGCAGCCCTTCGATTTCGTAAAGGCCGCTGCCCCCGATAATGCCGATCATTGTGTCCATTGTCTGTCCTTCATTCTGGTCGCTCAAGTTGGAAGGTTTTATTGATGACAGCATAATCCATGTACCGCAAACGAGCCAGTGGCTTATATCTGGTGATATCAAAAATACCGTCTGTAAACATGCTATCGGACAGATGAATACCCACAACGGTTCCTATTACCATGGTATTATTGTCCCCGGGTAACTCGATGAGTTTGAACAAACGGCACCCAGTGCCGCAGGGGCTTGTGCAACATGGGGCGGTGCGATTTCGCGGCAGGGTGCTTTGGTTAACCGGGCGTGCTCAAACTCATCTATCCCAAAGGGTAATGGTGCAGAAGTAGCGTTCATCTGGTCTTTCAGAGCATCGGAAACGATGTTGACCACGAATGCGCCGCTGGTCCGGATATTGGCAACACTGTCCTTGTTTTGCCGTTGGTTCGGCTTGGTGCCAGTGCTGGAAAACATCACCATTGGCGGGCTGTCGGCCACGGCGTTAAAAAAGCTATAGGGGGCAAGGTTGGCAATGCCGTTTTCATCAAGTGTAGAAAATCCAGCCAATAGGACGCGGCGAAACAATAGCCTTGAACGGGCTATGGGGCAGGTCGTGATCGTCAATACCGGGACGGTAAAACATATTTTCCCTTTTGTGGTTTGCCCAAAAGCTAGGGGTATGTTAGGCCAGTGTCGAGAGCTATTGCAGGAGAAAACCAATGTATGTAATTGTCGAGCGACGTAGCTAAACCATCCGTTCCCCCCTCTTTTTACGTCTATTTCCGGCCCCTCTTTTATGTTCCAAATTGCCCCTGAAATCCCTGATGATTTATATGAGGTCGAAAACCTCTATGATCTGACATTTGCGCCCGGGCGCACGGCGCTGAGCTCTTATCGGTTGCGCACAGGCGTGGCGTCGTTGGTGGAGCTATCACTGGTGGCGCGCGATAAATACGGCTCGGTTAGTGGTGCGATTCGGTATTGGCCTGTGTGGGTGGGGGATGCGGCGGTGCTGTTGCTGGGTCCGGTGGCCGTACATCCAACACGACAGGGCGAAGGGTTGGGCAATATGCTGATTGCGCAATCTTTAACGCGCGCGCGCAAACTGGGTTGGTCACGGGTGATATTGGTTGGCGATGAACCTTATTACCACCGTTTTGGATTTCGCCGCACCATAGCTGAAAACTTGCGATTTCCCCAGCCAACAAATCCCGAACGTGTGCTTGGGTGCGCACTTGTAGAAGGCGCGTTTGACGAGGTTTCAGGGGTCGTTGAAAACTGGTTAACAAAGAATGAACCACCAAACTACTAAACTGGTTTAGTAGTTTGGTAAGGCGCTCGATATTATTTCTAATAAACAAATGCTTAACTCATAAAATTACGAGAAATAGGTTTGCAAAACCCGGGTATAAATTGCTTTTAACTGATGGATTTGCGCGACTTTCACCCGCTCATCAACCTCATGCATTGTCCGACCAACCAGGCCAAATTCAACCACTGGGCAGTGGTCTTTAATAAACCGCGCGTCCGATGTCCCCCCCGAGGTCGAGGCGCTGGGCGTCATCCCCGTTTCGGCCATCACCGCATCGCTGATCAAGGTGGATAATATCCCCGGTTCAGTGATAAAACTCTCGCCAGAGATATGGGTCTTCATGCGAATATCAATAGCACCTTTCATCGCCACATCATCGACAACCGATTGCAGCCAGGCAATCAGGCTGTCAGGGCTGTGGGCGTCATTGAAACGGATATTAACGCTTGCAGTGGCCTTGGCGGGGATGACGTTATTTGCGGTATTGCCCGTGTCAATTGTGGTGACTGCCAGTGTTGAGGGATCAAAATGCGCGGTCCCCTGATCGAGCGCGTGGCTTGCCAGTTGGTCAATCAGTTTGGCCATTACCGGCAACGGGTTTTTTGCACGGTGTGGATAGGCCGAATGCCCCTGCACGCCATGCACTGTAAAATGCGCGCTCATAGAGCCACGCCGCCCGATTTTCATCATCTCGCCCATAGTATCGGGGCAGGTTGGCTCGCCCACCAGGCAATGATCTATGCGCTCATTGTTGGCGGACATCCAATCCAGTAATGCCACCGTACCGTCTGCGGCGTCACCTTCTTCGTCACCGGTTATTGCCAGAACAATAGAGCCATTGGGGGGTGTTTTGGTTATGAAATCGATCGCTGCCGCCGCAAAGGCCGCAACGCCCGATTTCATGTCAGTTGCCCCGCGGCCATAAAGAAACCCATCCTTTTGCTCGGCGCCAAACGGGTCAACGCTCCAATCAGCCAAATCCCCGATCGGCACCACGTCTGTATGCCCGTTAAAACCAAAGGTCCGCCCGTTTGTGCGCGCCCCCCAGCGGGCAAACAGATTGGAGATACCGCCGCGATCTACCCTTGTAGTTACAAACCCTGCCGCGCTTAATAGCGTATCAAGCAATACCAGCGCGCCACCTTCATTCGGGGTGATACTTGGGCAGCGAATTAAATCAGCGGTAAGGGCGACGGGGTCAGTCATGTTTTGTCCTTTGAGAATATTTCACGATGATCATAGCGCATGCCCTCGCACGGCGTCCAGATTTCACTGGTAATTTCAGATATTTAACGGCAGGGTGTGCCAAAGTTGGATTTGGCATAGAGAATATTGAAATATAATGACGACTTCACCTGTAATTTCGTTGAAAAATATCCATAAAAGCTATGGCTCGCTTGAGGTTCTAAAAGGCATTGATCTGTCGGCTAACAGTGGTGATGTTGTCGCCCTGATCGGCTCATCCGGTTCTGGCAAAAGCACTTTGCTGCGCTGTGCAAATCTGCTGGAAATATGCCAGCAGGGGGATATCGTTTTTCAAGGCGAAGCGGTTAAATGGAAGGGTGAAAAGGCGGCGCGCGCACCGCTGGATGCGAAACAAGTCATTGCCATACGGTCTAAATTATCCATGGTATTCCAGCAGTTTAACCTGTGGTCCCATATGACAATTCTGCAAAATGTCATTGAGGCTCCGATTATGGTTTTGGGCAAAGACAAAGATGTGGCCGAGGCCCATGGTCGTGAATTGCTGGCCAAGGTCGGTATTGCCGATAAATGCGATTTCTATCCGGCGCAATTGTCTGGCGGGCAACAACAACGTGCCGCTATTGCGCGAGCTTTGGCAATGCAGCCGGTGGCGATGTTGTTTGATGAGCCAACCAGCGCGCTTGACCCTGAACTTGAGGCGGAGGTTGTGAAGGTCATCAAAGCCCTCGCCGCAGAGGGGAATACGATGATAATCGTGACCCATGATATGAAGCTTGCCCGCGAGCTAGCTGATCACGTAGTATTCCTGCACCAAGGCCTGATCGAAGAAGAAGGAACCCCGCAGGAGGTTTTCGATAATCCGAAATCCGAACGCTTGAAACAGTTCCTATCTGCCACGACGGCACAACATTAAATAACTAAATCATCTAGGGAGAAAATGATGAAAAATCTTGTAATAGCTGCGGTTGTAGCCGCATTTACAGTGGGCGCTGCATCCGCTGAAACGGTACGTATGGGCACCGAGGGGGCGTATCCTCCGTATAACTTTATCAATGATGACGGCGAAGTTGATGGTTTTGAACGTGAGCTGGGTGACGCGCTTTGCGAAATTGCCAAGCTTGATTGTGCCTGGGTGACCAATGATTGGGATTCGATTATCCCTAACCTCGTTTCGGGTAACTACGACACTATTATCGCAGGCATGAGCATCACCGATGAGCGCGATGAAGTTATTGATTTCACACAAGAATACTTCCCACCAGACCCTAGTTCTTATATGGCATTGGCCGGTGCTGATGGTGACGTTGTAAACGGCGTAGTTGCCACACAAACCGCAACGATTCAAGCCAGCTATGTTGCCAGTTCTTCGGCGACCGTTGTTGAATTTGCTACGGCTGATGAAACCGTAGCTGCTGTGCGTTCCGGTGAAGCCGACGCGGTTCTGGCGGATCGTGCCTTCCTTGCGGATATTGTCAAAGAAAGCAACGGCGAGCTGGTGTTTGTTGGCGCAGATGTTGCCATTGGTGGCGGTATGGGTCTTGGCGTGCGTGAAAGTGACGGCGATCTGAAAGCCAAGCTAAACGCTGCTATCGATCAGATGAAAGCAGACGGTAGTCTAAATACGCTGATTGCCAAATGGTTTGACGGTCGCGACGCTGGTTATTGATATCACCTCAGGGGGCGGTAATTGCGCCCCCTGAATTTTAGGTATTTCCCATGGAAATGTGTTCTGATCCCTCCAGTATTGAGGGTATAAACTGGTGGATGTGCTATGTGAGCACAGGTAAACATCAGGCGTTTTATGCAAGCTTTGGTACGGTGCTAGCCTTGCTGGTGCTGACGGTTCCGGTGGTCATGGTTCTGGGCTTTGGCGGCGCGATGGCGCGCAAATCTGGGATTGCACCGTTGCGCTGGTTCGGGCTGGCTTATACCAACCTTGTGCGCGGTGTGCCCGACATCATATTTTTCCTGTTTGTCCCCATCGCTATGGATCAGGGGATTGAATATTTACGCCATAAAATAAAATGCCCCGAGGTGCTGGAACCTATCCGCCAAGGCAATGATTTTGTGGTCTGTTCAATCGCCAAAATGCCGCTTGGCAGTTCAGAGCAATGGGTACATGAGGTTTACGGATTCACGTTGGCACTATTCGCCTTTTCTATCGTTTTCGGCGCTTTTGCCGCCAATACATTATACGGTGCGATGAATGCTGTACCGCGCAATCAGCTGGAAACCGGCGAGGCTTTTGGCATGACGCCGCGCCAAGTATTCTGGCGTATCCAGGTCAAACAAATGTGGATTTATGCACTGCCCGGCCTGTCGAATTTATGGATGATTTTGATCAAGGCCACGCCGCTTTTATTTTTGCTTGGCGTTGAAGATATTGTCTATTGGGCACGCGAATTAGGAGGGTCTAAAACCAGCCGCTTTGCTTATCCGCATCCCGATTGGCGGGTGTATTATTTTGCATTTCTACTTGTATTTTATCTATTCATGACCTGGATGAGCGAAAAGGTATTTACCCGTATTTCCAAACGATTATCCCACGGGCAAGCTATGGCAGGCGCGCAATCATGAGCTGTTTTGACACGCTTACCAGCTATGGATTGCGGTCAATCGGCTATGGTGAACGCCTGTTGCCCAAAAGCGATATCACCCTGTGTGAACAGTTTGTTCTGATTGGTTCAGGCATGATATGGAACGTGTATTTTGCAGTTTTTGCGATGGTTCTGGGTTTTGGACTGGCGACTTTGGTGGCACTTGGCAAGGCGAGTGACCGCCGCTGGGCGTCTATTCCTGCAAAGGCTTTTATTTTCCTATTTCGCGGCTCCCCGCTGTTTATTCAGTTCTTTCTTGCCTATGAAATTTTCGTGCAGATCCCGAAAGCTGGCATTGATATCAATCTGGGGTTTGCCGTGATAACCGCTGAAACCCGTTGGCTTACGAAAGCCTGGCTGGGGGCGCTTATCGTACTGATTTTGAACACGTCGGCCTATTCTGGTGAAATATTCTATGGTGCCCTCAGGGCAATTCCCAAAGGGGATGTCGAGGCGGCAAATGCCTTTGGCATGTCAGGATTTCGCAAGTTTAGGCGCATCATATGGCCCTCGATGTTGCGACTGGCCTGGCCAAGTTATACCAATGAAGCGATCTTTATGTTTCACGCTACGGCACTGGTTTTCTTTTCTGGGTTTCCTGCCTGGCGACAAAGCGGAGATGCGTTGTATTATGCCAGCTATTTCGCCGATAAAACCTTTAACCCGTTTGTTTCATACCCAATTATTGCGATATATTTCGTGCTTTTCACCTTGTCGATAATCACATTATTTGGCTGGGTAAATCGCCGGTTAAACCGCCATATCACGCCAGAAAAAAGGCTGAAATTTCGCTTTAAACCACAGTTTATCCGTTAAAACGGCACCTTTGAGGTGAATGTCATTTCAGCCCCGCCCTCGGGGTGGCGCAAGGTGATTTCGGATGCGTGGAGCTGCATACGTTTGGCAGCCGTAAAGGCGGGGCCGGTTGCATAAAACCTGTCGCCCAGAATTGGATGCCCTATCGCCAGCATATGGACCCGCAACTGATGTGTGCGCCCGGTGCGAGGGTATAAAGCGACCCGGGTTACAGTGTCCGTGCGCGCCAAAACCTTCCAGTCGGTTTGTGCTGTTTTTCCGGTTTCATGACAGACTTTTTGCTTTGGCTTATTTGGCCAGTCAACAATCAACGGCAGGTCGATATGGCCACTATCCTGCGCCAGCTGCCCCCAGACTTTTGCAACATAGGTTTTGCGAATTTGCCGTTTCTCAAATTGCATACCAATATGGCGTTGCGCGGCTTTTGTGCGGGCAAAAATCATCACCCCAGAGGTCGCCATATCAAGACGGTGCACCAGTAAAGTGTCAGGAAATTCAGCCCGCAGACGGGTCTCCAGACAATCGGCATGCTCCAGCGCTTTGCCTGGCACGGACAACAGATTGGCAGGTTTGTTGACGATTATCAGCGCCTCATCCGCGTGGATTATATCCAGAGGTGCCAAAGGTGGCGCGTAAATATAGCCGTTTTTCAAATCGGTAAAATCGGTACAAGATCAATGCAGCCGGTGGTCAATGCCAGCAAGCCAAGCAGGATCGTGTGGCGGATATAGGGCAATTTCATTATAAATCCTTTGGGTTATTCAGTGCCGTCAATATGCAAGGCTAATGCATGCACGCGCTCTTGTAGCTCGTCCTTGAGGACTGCGTAAACCGCCCGTTGGCGTGCCACGCGCGATAGGCCGTTCATCGCCGATGCCTGCATGGTGACGTTGAAATGGGTCTCTCCACCCTCGCGATATCCACCATGGCCGCGATGTTGCTCACTTTCATCAGTGACGCGCAGAAAATCAGGGGAAAAAGCCGTGGTTAATTTTTGTGTTATGCGTTGATGGTAGGACAAAAATCGTACTCCGGGTAAATTTGGTCTTGGCGTTGCCGCTTTAAAGCGTAAAGTGTTGTGCCTGAGTCGGAAAGTAAAAAGGAACGTCGAATATGAGACGTGGATCACCGTTGAATTTTGATATATCGGTTTCTGCTGATAAGAAACGGCGGTCAAAACACCGTACAAAATCTGGCGCGATTGAGACCTCCTCGCGCCCTTGTGAACATGCAGGCTGCGGAAAAACCGGTAAATTCCGGGCGCCAAAAAACAAGGATAACCTTGAGGAATTTGTGTGGTTTTGTCAGGAACATATCCGCGAATACAACAAAAAGTGGAATTTCTTTGAGAACCATTCAGAGGAGGAATTCGAAGAACAGGTGGAATCTGATAAAGTCTGGGGACGCGATACAAAGCCGTTCAAAAAGGCGATAAATAACGCACGCCCCAGTGTTGAAGAAGCCGCCTATAAAAGGTTCGGTTTTGATGATCCTTACGAAGTTTTGGGCGAAAATGGTACGCTTAACCCAGCGGCAGGCAGCAGTGCCATACGTACCCGGCGTTTGCCGCCAACCGAACGCAAAGCCTTGGAAATTCTCGATGCCAAAGATTCGATGTCCAAGGCCGAAATTCGCAAAGTTTACAAATCGCTGGTCAAGGCGATGCACCCTGACCTGAACGGCGGGCGACGCGACGATGAAGAGCGCCTCGCCGAGGTGGTTTGGGCTTGGGAGCAAGTCAAAGGCAGCCGCAGTTTTCGCGCCTAGGTAAAATTTTGAGCCCCCCTTGCATGCGCTTGGCGAATGCTCCACAAACAACGATGAAGTGCCCGGCCAGTTGACCGGATTATTACGGCGGATGAACATATGACAAAGCATGAAAAACCAACCGAAGATTTAAGCGTCCGTGACCTTTTCGGGTTTGATTCTGATATGAAAATCAAAGGCTTTGCGGATCGTTCTGACCGTGTGCCCGACATTGATTCCACGTATAAGTTTGACCCCGAAACGACGTTGGCAATCCTCGCGGGGTTTCGCAATAACCGCCGCGTGATGATCCAAGGCTATCACGGCACAGGGAAATCGACGCATATTGAACAGGTTGCTGCACGCCTTAACTGGCCTGCGGTGCGGGTCAATCTTGACAGCCATATCAGCCGTATCGATCTGATCGGCAAGGATGCGATCAAGCTGCGCGACGGCAAGCAGATCACCGAATTTCAAGAAGGAATTTTGCCCTGGGCCTTGCGCAACCCTTGCGCCATTGTCTTTGATGAATACGACGCCGGACGCCCGGATGTGATGTTTGTGATCCAACGTGTGTTGGAGGAAGGCGGCAAGCTGACCTTGCTTGACCAGAATGAGATTATCACTCCGCACCCGTCGTTTCGCTTATTTGCCACGGCCAACACGGTTGGGCTGGGCGATACAACCGGGCTTTATCACGGGGTGCAGCAGATCAATCAGGCGCAAATGGATCGCTGGTCGATTGTGTCCACGCTCAATTACCTGAACCATGATGCCGAAGTGGCGATCGTTCTGGGCAAAGCCCCGCATTATAATTCTGTGGAAGGGCGCAAGACCATTGCCCAGATGGTGACCGTCGCCGATTTGACCCGCACGGCATTTATGAACGGCGATTTATCAACGGTAATGTCGCCGCGCACCGTGATAATGTGGGCTCAAAACGCCGAGATTTTCCGCGATGTCGGTTTTGCATTCCGCCTGACATTCCTGAATAAATGTGATGAGCTGGAGCGCCAGACAGTCGCCGAGATTTACCAACGTTGCTTTGACGAGGAGCTGCCCGAGAGCGCAGTTTCACTGAGCCTTGGCTAAGCCTTCCGACAATCCTGCCGAGCCATTTAAAAAGGCATTGGCCGAGGCGACCAAAGCGTTGGCCAATGCGCCAGAGCTGGACGTTACTTACACCGTAGATCGCGCCGGTTTATCGGGTGATAGCGCGCGTTTGCCACAGGTTAGCCGCCGCATGTCGGCCCAAGAGGTGCTGTTGGCGCGCGGCACGGCGGATGCTTATGCGATGCAGCTGCGGTTTCACGATGAAAGCACCCATAATAAATACCGTCCCGCAGGCGAAATTGCGCAAGCGCTTTATGAAACTATGGAGGTGGCGCGCTGCGAAGCGATGGGCGCGCGGGCCATGCCCGGAACGGCAAAAAATATTGATGCCAAAATCGGCGATGATGCTAGCAAGGCCGGCTATGCCCAGATCAAGGACGCAAAATCCGCCCCCCTTGCGGCGGCGGCAGGCTATTTGGTGCGCCAGTTGGCAACCGGGCGTGATTTACCGCGTGGTGCGGATAACATACTGGAATTGCAGCGCGAATTCTTGCTGGGGCAGGCGGGGGAAACCTTTGATGATATCAATGCAGTTCTAGATGATCAGGTGGCATTTTCGCGCATGGCCCGTCAGGTGATAGAGGATTTAGGCTACGGCGATCAGCTGGGTGAAGACCCGGATATTGAGAATCCAAACGAAGACGAAGAAAGCGCCGAAGAGCAAGAAGAAAACGAAGAATTCGAGGAAGGCGGCGATCAGGACGATCAAAACCCAGACGAGGAACAAAGCGCGCAAGATCAGGATCAAGATAGTGCTGAACAGCAGGCCCAAGCGGCGATGGAAGAAACGGATGACGCCGACATGTCGGATGACGCCGAACTTGATGAGGGCGAGACGCCAGAAGAACGCCCCCCCCTTGCACCACATTCCGCAGCTGATCCGAATTATAAGGTTTTTACTACCAAATTTGACGAAGAAATCCACGCCGCAGATTTGGCCGAACCGGCAGAATTGGATCGCCTGCGCGCCTATCTCGATCAACAGCTCGACCCGTTGAAAGGGGCGGTGAACCGGCTGGCGAACCGTTTGCAACGACGCTTGATGGCGCAGCAAAACCGCTCATGGGAGTTTGACCTTGAGGAAGGCATTCTGGATGCGGCACGGTTGTCGCGTGTGGTGACAAATCCGACGACTCCGTTGTCATTTAAACAGGAAAAAGACACGGATTTTCGGGATACTGTTGTAACGCTGCTGATCGATAATTCCGGCTCTATGCGCGGGCGCCCCATCTCTATTGCGGCGATTTGCGCCGATGTTCTGGCCCGCACGCTGGAGCGCTGTCAGGTTAAGACCGAGATTTTGGGCTTTACCACGCGCGCCTGGAAGGGCGGACGTTCGCGCGAGCAATGGCTTGAACAAGAACGTCCCGCCACGCCTGGCCGCCTGAATGATCTGCGCCACATTATTTATAAAACCGCCGATGCCCCTTGGCGGCGCAGCAAACCCAATCTCGGCCTGATGATGAAAGAGGGGTTGTTAAAGGAAAATATTGACGGCGAGGCGCTGGAATGGGCGGCGCGCCGCATGCATGCTCGCCCCGAAGCGCGGCGTGTTTTGATGGTGATTTCTGACGGCGCACCAGTCGACGATTCCACTTTGTCGGTGAACCCGGCCAGCACATTGGAAAAACACCTGCGCGATGTGATTGAGATGATCGAAAAACGTAAATCCATTGACCTGATCGCCATTGGTATCGGGCACGATGTGACGCGGTATTATAAACATGCGGTGACAATTACAGACGTGGAACAATTGGCGGGTGCTATGACCGAGCAATTGGCAGCCTTGTTTGAAAAAGATGCGAAGAAACGGATGAAACTCTAACGTTTCTTACGTTTTCGCAGTACCCAAAAGATAAAGGCCAAGCCAAATAATACCGGCACCAAAGGCGGGGAGGCGATGATTTCCCATGTTGCCGGACTTAGGTATTGTCCAACGATTGCTTGCAGTATTTCCAAACTGCCCGGATGGATTTCTGCCCAGACAGAGGCGATATCTGCAAACCGAAAAGGCTTGGCCTGGGCCGTGGTTAGCTGCCAGTCAAACCATACGCGCGCAACGCCGCTTAGGAAAAATACCACTGCAATTAGCCTTGCCATCGGTCCTCCAATTTTACGTTTGCTTTATGACAATCTAGGGACAATATTGCGGTTAGGCAAATCCCCTCGGCATACAAACGCCGAATAGAATCGAAAGTTAATATTCAGATGTATCAAGAATTTACTGTCGTCACCTCTCCTGAAACCGGTGCCGCGCGGCTGGCAAAGCTGCGCAAGGCCCTAAGAAATGCAGATGTTTCGGGGTTCCTGATACCGCGCGCTGATGCCCATCAGGGGGAAAATGTAGCACCCTGTTTTGAGCGTCTGGCCTGGCTGACAGGCTTTACCGGCTCGGCAGGGATGTGTGCCGCACTGCTGGATACGGCGGGTGTTTTTGCCGACGGGCGTTATACTTTGCAGGTGCGCACACAGATTGATCTCGCCGCGTTTACCCCGGTTCCCAGCCGTGAAATAAGTCTTGAGAATTGGTTGCGCACCAACCTTCCAGATGGTGGCGTGATTGCCTATGACGCGTGGTTGCACAGCTATGACGAGATCAAAAAACTGACCAAAGAGTTGTCAGACGACGGGATTACGTTTCAAAAAACAGCCAATTTGGTTGACCAAATTTGGGAGGATCAACCGGCACCGCCAAAAGGGTTGATCGCGTCTTATCCAATTGAATTTACAGGGGAAACAAGTGAAAGCAAACGCAAGCGCCTTGCTGCTCAATTGCAAAAACATGCCTTATCTGCGACAGTTTTAACGTTACTTGATTCCATAGCGTGGCTGTTAAATATTCGTGGCTCGGATATCAAAAACATCCCCGTTGCTTTGTGTTTTGCCGTGTTGCACGATGATGGGCAGGTTGATATTTTTGCTGATCCGGACAAATGCGATGACGCGTTGCTGGCGCATTTTGGAAAAGGCGTGCAGCTCTATCCTGAGGCTGAGTTTCTACCCTATTTAGCAAAATTGCAGGGGCAGGTAGGGGTTGATCGTGAATGCGCCCCGGTAATGATTTCAGACCAACTGCAACACCCGACATGGTTCGCAGATCCGTGTGTTTTGCCAAAAGCCTGCAAAAATCCAACAGAGATTGCTGGCTCCCGGGCGGCACATATCCGTGACGGGGCGGCGATGGTGGAATTTCTGTGCTGGCTGGAAACGGCTGCCAAAACGCAAGGTTTGACGGAAATAGATGTTGCAAAAAAACTGGAAATGTTTCGCCGTAGCACCAATGCATTGCGGGAAATTTCGTTTGATACGATTTGCGGATCTGGCCCTAACGGTGCGATTGTGCATTACCGCGTCAATGAGGCAACCAATCGTGCGGTTCAACAAAACGAAGTACTGCTGATTGATAGTGGCGGTCAATATCTGGATGGCACGACAGATATTACACGCACGGTTGCGATTGGCGATATTGATGCGGAAATCAAGCGCGCCAATACTTTGGTTTTGAAGGGCATGATTGCTATTACCAAGGCGCGCTGGCCGCAAAAAATTCGGGGTGGAGACCTTGATGCTTTCGCGCGCAATGCATTATGGCAAGCCGGTTTTGACTATGATCATGGCACCGGGCACGGGGTGGGAGTATTCCTTGGTGTGCACGAGGGCCCCCAGGCAATTTCTCCTAAAAATACCACGGAATTACGCTCTGGTATGATCATTTCAAACGAACCCGGGCACTATAAAGAAGGGGTTTATGGCATTAGGATTGAGAACTTGCTGGTTATTCATGAGGCCAATATTCCCGATGGTGGCGATCGTGCGATGCTTGGTTTTGAGACCCTGACATTTGTGCCAATTGATCGTAATTTGATCTTGCCCGATATGCTTGATCGCGCGGAACTGGAATGGTTGAATGCCTATCACGGCGAGGTTTTGGCGAAGCTTAAGGGATTGGTCAGCGATACGGCGCGCCCGTGGCTGGAAAAGGCTTGTGCCGTGCTGTAAACCTTTAGGAATGTTCCTCGCTGGCAATGGCGGCCAAGGCTTGATTATAGGCCCGCAACGCATCAATAAGGTAAAGTACTCCCAGAAATTCCGGCCCGTTTTCAGCCTGTTTTATGACGGGCAAATAATCATCCTCGGCGGTCTCCAACTTTGACAGCGCTGTCTCAAGCGTTTCGGTAATATCTACATGTATGCCTTGTTCAATAAGTTTAAGGTATTGGGATTGTTTAATATTTGCACCTTCATCAAGAAGGTGCACAAGCGTGTGAACATTGATAGTTGATAACAAGTATTCTTGAGGTCCTGCGGCCAGATGCACGCTGCGGCGCTCTAATTGGGTCAAAAAGAAACTGCGATCTACCAGGCGGCTGGTCAGTGCAGAGGCCAATGAGACTGACACCATCACCGCGATGCCGGCCTGCCAATCTCCGGTCATTTCAAAGACAATCAAGGTGGTTGAAATTGGCGCGCCAAGCACGGCGGCTGACACGGCTGCCATGCCCGCAAGCGCATAGATTGTTTGAGTTCCTGATACGCTGGGGAACAACATTGTTGCGATCAGTCCAAAGGTTAATCCCGTAAGCGCGCCCAGCATCAAGGATGGTGAAAATACCCCGCCGCCCATGCGCCCGCCAAAGGTTATTGCCACGGCTATGACCTTGATTACGGCAAATACAAATGCCTCGCGCAACAAAAGCTGGCCGGTTAGGGCAAAGGATGTTGTTTCATAGCCAACGCCGATGATATGGGGGAAATACAAGGCAATGGCGCCCAGCAATGCTCCGGCAATGGCTGGGCGCAGGAATGTCGGGATGCGGGTAGTTTTTTGTAAAGCATCACCCCAATCTTCGGCGATAAAAATGGCGCGGATTAGCGCGTATGCCACAAGGCCTGAAACCAGCCCGAGGATTAAGAATGCTGGTAATTCAATATGAAAGGCGATGGGTGTTGTTGGTAAAATGAACTCGGTGACATTCCCCATTTGCAACCGGCTGACGACTGTTCCGGCAACGGATGCGATGACAATTGGGGCAAATGCGTGGACAGCGAAGTGGCGCAAAACAACCTCCAGCGCGAATATCGTGCCCGCAAGCGGCGCGTTGAATGAGGCAGATACAGCCGCCGCCACTGCGCACCCCATCAGGTCGCGCGCCGTGATATCACTGGCTTTAATCCGGTTGGATACCCAACTGGAAATTACGGCTGCCAGATGAACCACCGGCCCCTCGCGGCCACTTGATCCACCTGTGGATAAGGTGATCAATGAGGCAACCGCCGAGGCCAGCCCGATGCGTTTACTTACCCGACCATGGGTCATTGCTGCCCCGTGGATCACATCGGAAACGGCCACAGACTGGCCATTTGGCGTAAAGACCCAAAGGATCAATCCGACGGCCAATCCACCGACAATAGGAATGCCCATGACCCATTGCCAGCCCAAAGTGCCAAGTGTTGTCGCTAATGTTTTGTCATCCGCGCCATAAAAAAGGCTTTGCAGTTCTGCGATGGCAACCCTGAACCCCAGTGCCGCCGCCCCTGCCGCAATACCGATAATTAGGGCCAATACCCAGAATGCTATCTGATTTGGCCCTTTGTCGCG
The DNA here is from genome assembly GCA_964429065.1 of uncultured Rhodobacterales bacterium. GTDB lineage: Bacteria > Pseudomonadota > Alphaproteobacteria > Rhodobacterales > Rhodobacteraceae > NORP23. The sequence goes on along the minus strand of CAYSAZ010000016.1, from coordinate 9,879 downwards.
CAGGGTCAAGAATGCCTTTTGACATTCAATACTTACGGTTTTTCGACATTTTTTAATGAAATACTGCAATTATACACCGCAAATCGAATTATTACCAAGTTTTGGATATTATACCTAACCGGACCCAATGCATCTAGCCTGAATTTTGCTTTCGCATGCGAATATCAGCTACTAATGTAACCTTGAAATAGGAGAAAACCTTATGAGTATTGAAAGTGCAATAGAAACATTACGCGCAGAGTTTGGTGTAGCCGTTTCAACCAAAACACCAGATTTGCAGGCGCATGGCCAAAATGAGGCGTATTTCCCTGTGATTGCGCCTGATGCGGTGATCTATCCGAGTTCGACAGCAGCCGTTTCTCAAATAGTCAAAATTTGCGCCGATAACAACTGTCCGGTAATCGCCTATGGCACAGGCACATCTTTGGAAGGGCATCAACTGGCTGTTCACGGTGGAATTTGTCTGGATATGTCCAAAATGTGTGCGATTTTAGAACTACATGCTGAAGATATGGATGTGGTTGTGCAACCCGGCGTTACGCGCGAACATCTTAATGAATATCTGCGCGCAACAGGTCTGTTTTTCCCTGTGGATCCCGGTGCCAATGCCTCATTAGGCGGAATGACGGCGACGCGGGCCTCTGGAACGACTGCGGTTAGATATGGCACAATGCGCGAAAATGTCTTGGCATTAGAGGTGGTTATGGCCGATGGGCGCGTTATCCGAACAGGCAGCCGGGCGCGCAAATCATCTGCCGGGTATGATTTGACCAAACTGCTTGTCGGCTCTGAGGGGACGCTGGGGGTTATCACAGAAATCACGTTACGGCTGCAAGGCCAGCCCGAGGCCGTGTCTGCGGCGACCTGTAGTTTCCCCGATATCGATAGTGCGATAAACACTGTCATTGCCACCATCCAAATGGGCATTCCTATGGCGCGGATCGAGTTTGTTGATGAAATGATGGCGCGTGGGTTCAACTTTTTTGAGGGCGCGAGCTTGCCCGAAGTACCGCATCTTTTTGTCGAGTTTCACGGCTCTGACGCGGGTGTAAAAGAACAAGCCGAAGCATTTGGCGCACTCGTTGTTGACATGGGCGGCAGTGATTTTCAATGGTCAGATAAGGCAAAAGATCGCACAGCGCTGTGGAAAATGCGCCACAATGCATACTATGCCCAAAAGGCCCACCGGCCCGATGCTCGGGTGCAAAATACGGATGTTTGCGTACCCATTAGTCGTTTGGCAGAGGCCGTCAGATATGCCCGTAATGAAAGCACTAAGCGTGGATTAACGGTCTCTATGGTCGGACACGCAGGCGATGGAAATTTCCATTGTGGAATAAGCTATGACCCTGAAAACACTCGGGAAATGGCCTCGGTGCAAGGGTTTGTGCATGACCTAAACAGGTTGGCAATACGATTGAACGGTACAACAACAGGGGAGCATGGGGTCGGGATTGGCAAGATGAAATACATGGCTGAAGAGCACGGTGAGGCCCTTTCCCTTATGCGCGATATAAAGCGGGTGCTTGATCCGCAGAACATCATGAATCCGGGAAAAATATTTGACATCAGTCCCGAGTAGCCGGGCCGAGTTCAGGAATTTCGGCAACGTGTTCTTGCAGTTCTTCGACTGAAGGGGCCGCAACGAACGGGTTACGCATATTGTTTGGATTTCCTGTTGGCTGGAGCGAGGTGTCAAGCGGGGCCTGAATATCGGCGATAACGGCGGCAACTTCGGGCAAAATTGGTGTGGGGCGACGAAATACCAGCAAGGGCATATATTTTTCCGTGGTTTTACCCATCATGCCGGATTTTTCATCCATTGGCAGGGCTTCAGCGCGGAAATATTCCCAGCCATCCGCGGCATATTTGTTCATCAAATCAGAAAGATTATGCGCAAATCGTTCATGCTGCGCACGTACGCCTTTAACCTTTTGCGCTTTGCGCGGGGCATTAACGACTCTGTATTCATAGTCAGGCATTTGATTTCCTTATAAAAATTATCTTTGACAGGTCACACGATTCCCAGTTTGGCGCGAATAATTTCGTTAACGACCTTGGGATTTGCCTTACCGCCCGTTGCTTTCATTACCTGCCCAACGAACCATCCGGCCATATTTGGCTTGGCTTTGGCAGCGGCAACTTTATCGGGATTGGCGGCCATGATTTCATCTACTGCAGCCTCAATCGCGCCAGTGTCAGTGACTTGCTTCATGCCACGTGCCTCAACGATTTCTGCAGGGTCGCCGCCTTCGGACCAGACAATCTCGAACAATTCCTTAGCAATTTTGCCCGAAATATCGCCCTTACTGATTAAGGCAATGATTGCGCCAAGCTGATTTGCTGAAACGGGAGATTTTTCAATGTTAAGAGCTTCTTTGTTAAGACGTCCAAATAATTCGTTAATGACCCAGTTTGCAGCCATTTTTCCATCACGTCCATTGGCGACAGTTTCAAAATATGTGGCATTGGTGACATCGGCCGTAAGCACGCCAGCGTCGTATTCGGTCATGCCGTAATCTTTTACAAAGCGGGCTTTTTTAGTGTCCGGCAACTCAGGCAGACTTGCCGCAATTTTATCTACCCATGACTGTTCTATTTCCAATGGCAGCAGGTCCGGGCAGGGAAAATAACGATAATCATGCGCTTCTTCTTTTGAACGCATGGAGCGGGTTTCGCCTTTGTCAGGGTCATAAAGACGGGTTTCCTGATCAATTTTTCCGCCGTCTTCGAGAATAGAAATTTGACGATTAGCTTCAAAATCGATGGCTTGTTGGATGAACCGCATAGAGTTCATATTCTTGATCTCACAACGTGTTCCAAGGATCGAAAAATCATTGTCACTGGCGCGGAATTTTTCATAAACACCAGCCTGACAAACCGAAACGTTAACATCTGCGCGTAATGATCCTTCTTGCATGTTACCATCGCATGTGCCCAGATATCGCAGGATTTGACGCAGTTTTCGCACATATTCGGCGGCCTCAAGAGGGCTGCGAATATCCGGACGGCTGACGATTTCCATCAGGGCGATACCAGTGCGGTTAAGATCGACAAAAGACATTTCGGGGTCCATATCGTGCACAGATTTACCGGCGTCTTGTTCAATATGGATGCGTTCCACGCGAACTTTGCGGGCAATACCCGGTTCCATATCGATCAGAATTTCACCCTCACCGACAATCGGGTGATAGAGTTGCGAAATTTGGTAGCCTTGTGGCAGGTCCGGGTAGAAATAATTCTTGCGGTCAAACCGGGAAAACAGGTTAATTTTTGCCTTAAGACCTAGCCCTGTGCGCACCGCCTGTTCCACGCAAAATTCGTTAATTACCGGCAGCATTCCGGGCATGGCGGCATCAACCAGGCTGACGTTAGAGTTCGGTTCGGCCCCAAATTTTGTCGAAGCGCCCGAGAATAATTTTGAATTTGAAGACACCTGTGCATGAACTTCTAGGCCGATCACCACCTCCCAATCGCTTTTTGCGCCTGCATAGGTTTTGATTTTGGGTTCGGTATATGTCAGCTCGGTCATCGCGTTTCATCCATTGGAAATATGCTCTGACCTTCTACGCAACTGCTTGACTATGGGCAAGGGGCGAAGGTTTAGCGAATTTTAAATGCCAGCTTTACATCGTCAAGCGCTGAGATTTGCTGGGAATTCCAGGATTTTGGCAAAGTGTTTTGCAAAATATGCAAGAGGTCAGAAAAGGTCTCCATGCCGGAAATTTTGAACAACCGCTTGGCCATTCGGGTGATTGCCGCATCGGGGGATGCACATTCGTTCACCAGCCAACGCCCCAAAATCATCATTTCCTCGGCATCGGACTGTGAGACATTCAAAACCGATTGCAGTTGGACATGCAGCTGGTCGCGCTGGTCTTGCGTGGGTAAAGAGCCAAGCTCAAGAAACGCGCAGGCAATGCCAGCAACCGCTAAATTGCGATCCTCAATGCTTTCGACGGGGTGTCTATTAACCTTGCGACGAAAGCCAAATCGTTTGGCAGCAAGGTAAATATCAGTCGCAACATCCGCGAGCTCCGAGGTCATCTTGGCTGCATTTCGTGCGCGCTGCGCCCAGAAATATGCGCCGCCGATCAGAGCGATAATTCCAATGATAATATGCATAAGCTAAACCCCGGAACAAAATAAAATATACGTAAATATTAACGCAAGGCGCATTCTAATCAAGAGTAAAGCCGTATTTTGACTTTTAGCCCAGCAATTTCCCAACCATTTCAGCTGTGTTTTTCGACAAACCTTTGGTGTTTTGGATGCGTTCTAACTGGACCTTCATCTGGGATTGCCGTGCAGGGCTATAGCGCCGCCACGTGCCAAATGCTATGCTCATGCGCGCGGTTATTTGCGGGTTCTGAGGGTCAAGTTTGATCAGCCAATCGGCAAATAGTTCATAACCTGCACCGCTGGGATCGTGAAATCCGGCTGGATTACCCATAGCAAAAGCGCCGAGGAGAGACCGGAAGCGATTTGGGTTTTTCCAATCAAAATCAGCATGTTGTGATAGTGCGCGCACGACTTTAACGGCCTTATCCGCAGGTGTAGCCACGGCCTGCACCGAGAACCATTTGTCTACCACCAACTTTTCGTGCCGCCACTGGGATGAAAACGCTGCCAACGCTTCTGTCGCTTGTCCAGCGGCGACCAATTGGGCAAGGGCTGCGAACTGCTCGGTCATGTTATCGGCTGCATGGAACTGCTGTTTGGCAAGGCTTGCCTCTGGGTCAAGTTTGCTAAGCAGGGCAAGTGCGCGCGTGCGTAGTGCACGATTTCCCGCAGCCGCTGCATCGGGGGTATAAGGCCCGCTTACCTTCATATTTATGTAGATTTTGGACAGATCATCAGCCATGGAATCCGCTAAAACTTTGTTAAGCGTCTGGCGCGCGGTATGAATCGCAATCGGGTCAGGTGTGTTGCCAGCAGCGGCGATTGCACCTGCGATATCGTCTTCGCCGGGCAGGGTCAGCACGAGGGCGCGAAAGGCTGGCGCGAGGTTGTCATCAACCGCGACTTTGCCCATGGCGCGCAAGAATGCGGCATCGGGGTCATTGGTCCCGCGGGTCAGCTGCTCGATGATATCAAGTGCATATTTCTGCCCCGCCTCCCATTTGTTAAACGGATCGGTGTCATTGGCCAGAAGAAAGGCACGCTCGTCATTATTAATGTCACGCTCCAAGATCACAGGGGCGGAAAATCCTCGCAGGATTGACGCAATGGGCTGCATCTCCAAGCCTTCAAACGTGAAGGTTTGGGTGGTGTCTGACAGTTCCAGAATCCGTGTTGGACGTGCCTCGCTGCCATCGGGGTAAAGCAGACCGACAGCCACCGGGATCAGGCGCGCAGCTTTACTGTCTTCCCCAGGTGTTGCAGGGGTATTTTGCGTGAATGTCAATGCATAAACTCCGTCAGACCAACTGTCGCAGACCTGCAAACGCGGGGTGCCAGCGCTGGTATACCACAGTTTGAACTGGCTGAGATCACGCCCGGTTGCATCCTCAAACACCTGCAACCAATCCTCGATTGTGCAGGCCTGACCGTCGTGCCGTTCAAAATAAAGATCGAGCGCCTTGCGATACCCATCTGGCGTTACAAGGCGGCGCAACATGCCGACAACTTCGGCCCCTTTTTCATAAACAGTGGCTGTGTAAAAATTGTTGATCTCGACGTATTCAGCGGGCCGTGGGGGGTGGGCCAAGGGGCTGGCATCCTCCGTGAACTGACTGCCGCGCAGGGTGACAATATCATCGATGCGCTTTACGGCGGGGTCGCGCATATCGCTGGTGAACTGCTGGTCACGGTAAACGGTCAACCCTTCTTTCAGGCACAGCTGAAACCAGTCGCGGCACGTGATGCGATTGCCGGTCCAATTGTGGAAATATTCGTGTGCGATGACGCTTTCAATACGTTCATAATTGCTATCGGTCGCGGTTTCAGGGCTGGCCAGAACCAAGGCCGAATTAAAGATATTCAACCCTTTGTTTTCCATGGCCCCCATGTTGAAATCATCAACCGCCACAATGTTGAACAGGTCCAGATCATATTCGCGCCCGTATTCATCTTCATCCCATTTCATGGACCGTATCAGCGCATCCATCGCATAGGCGCATTTATCCTGATCGCCCTTGCGCACATAGATGTTAAGGGCAACTTTGCGCCCGGATTTAGTGGTGAATGTGTCGCTGTGGGCAACCAACGCGCCAGCGACCAGTGCAAACAGATAAGCCGGTTTTGGCCATGGGTCATGCCACTCAACCCAACCTTCGCCCTGGCTTGTCGGGTTACCATTGGACAACAGCACAGGCAGATCACTTTTTATGCGCACGGTGAATGTGGCCATGACATCGGGGCGGTCGGGGTAATAAGTGATTTTGCGAAAACCCTCCGCTTCACATTGAGTGCAATACATGCCGTTTGACATGTATAACCCCTCAAGCGAGGTGTTGGCCGACGGATCGATCAGCGTTTCGCATTCCCATATAAATCCATCCTGGGGCAGCGATGAGGCGGGCAGGGTAACCCCTTCGGTGTCATGCGTAAAATCCTGTAACGGGGTTTCAACACCGTCAATTTTGCACGTCGCACTTAGAAAATCCCTGCCATTCAAGGTCAGATCATGGGCGCCTTTTGTCCGGGCAGGGTTCGCAACAAACGTGATTTTACTGCTGACCCGGGTTTTGTCGGGGTGCAAAGCAAACGTCAGATGGACATCTTTCACCAAAAAAGCCGGTGGCGTATAGTCTGAAAGGCGGATCGTCTGATCAGCTTGATTTTCCATGGCAAAGCTCCCCTTTAGTATTTCGACTAACCTATGCTCTTTAGCGCGGGCTGCAAGGGAAAGATTGGGGATTTGACCCCTCGCATAATTTTGAAACTGTTTTAGCTGCGCCTACCCCCCTTGCGTTTCCTTTTGGAAACAGTATCCAAAAGGAAACAGGATTAAGGAGCTAGCGCATGTCACACCGTATTATCCGAAACGGCCTGCAAATCGATAGTATGCTATTTGACTTTATTGAGGCTGAGGCGTTACCTGAAACCGGGATATCATCAGACAGGTTCTGGCACGGATTTGCAGGTATTATCAATGATTTAACGCCTAAAAACCACGCGCTTTTGGCTTGTCGTTCGCAGATGCAAGACAAGATTGATGCATGGCATATAGCGCGTAAAGGTCAGCCACAGGACATGGCGGCATATAAGGCGTTTTTGACCAAAATCGACTATTTGGTACCAGAGGGGCCGGATTTTGCGATTGATACGCAAAATACTGATCCTGAAATCGCCACGATTCCGGGGCCGCAATTGGTGGTACCGGTGATGAATGCACGCTATGCGCTGAATGCTGCAAATGCCCGTTGGGGCAGTCTTTATGATGCGCTTTACGGTACGGATGTGCTGGGCGATTTGCCCTCTGTTGGTGGTTTTGATGCGGTGCGCGGTGCGCGGGTTGTTGCCTGGGCCAAGGGTTTTTTGGATCAGGCAATGCCGCTTGATGGAGGCAAGCATGCGGATGTCACAGCCTATAGTATTGAGGGGGGCGTTTTATGTGCAAACGGGCACGGCCTTATGGATCCGGCGCAATGTGTCGGTTATCTGGGTTCACCCGCCGCACCAGATGCAATATTGTTGAAAAATAATGGCTTACATGTGGAAATTCGCATTAATGCCGCGCACCATATTGGGGCAAATGACCCGGCCTCGGTCGCTGATATCCGCCTTGAATCTGCCCTGTCTGTAATCATGGATTGTGAGGATTCTGTTGCTGCTGTGGATGCCGAGGATAAAACCCTTGCCTATTCCAATTGGCTGGGCCTGATGAAGGGTGATCTGGTTGAAACGGTGCAAAAGGGTGGCAAAGCGATTGAACGGCATCTGCACAAAGATGTGGGATATATAGCGACGGCTGGTGGGGATTACATAGTGAAATCTCGCGCGCTGATGCTGGTGCGAAATGTTGGTCATTTGATGACCAATCCGGCGATTTTAGACGCAAATGGCGATGCGGTATTTGAAGGCCTGATGGACGCGATGATCACCACGCTCTGTGCAATGCATGATCTGAAACGGGGCGCGAATTCTGCGGTCGGATCAGTTTATGTGGTAAAACCCAAAATGCACGGCTCGGATGAGGTCGCGTTTGCAGATGCTATTTTTACACGAGTTGAGGCGGTTTTGGGCTTGCCTGCGAACACTGTCAAACTGGGCATTATGGATGAAGAGCGCCGCACGAGCGTTAATTTAAAAGAATGCATTCGCGCGGCGCGTCATCGGGTCGCGTTTATCAACACGGGCTTTCTGGATCGCACGGGAGATGAAATTCATACCTCGATGGAGGCAGGGGCGATGGTGCGCAAAGGGGCGATGAAAACTACACCGTGGATCGCGGCTTATGAGGATAATAATGTCGATATCGGGCTGGCCTGCGGGTTGCGCGGGCGTGCACAGATCGGCAAGGGTATGTGGGCAATGCCGGGGCTTATGGCAGATATGCTCGCGCAAAAAATCGCCCACCCGAAATCCGGCGCCGATTGCGCATGGGTGCCCAGCCCAACAGCGGCAACTTTGCACGCAACCCATTACCACGCAGTTGATGTTTTGGCGGTGCAGGATGGGTTGGCAGCAGCTGGTGCGCGGGCAAAACTAGATGATATTTTGACGATTCCACTGGCGCTCAATACCAATTGGGGTAGCACTGAAATTCGGGAAGAACTCGACAATAACGCTCAAGGGATTTTGGGGTATGTGGTGCGCTGGATTGATCAGGGGATCGGGTGCTCGACCGTGCCAGATATCCATAATATCGGCCTGATGGAGGATCGTGCAACCTGCCGGATTTCCAGCCAGCATATGGCCAATTGGCTGCATCATAATGTGGTTAACAAGGATCAGGTTGTCGCAGCATTTGAACGCATGGCGCGTGTTGTTGACGCGCAAAATGCCGATGATCCGCTCTATGCCCCGATGGCCCCGCAGTATGACAATATCGCCTATATTTCGGCCCTTAATCTGGTACTGCAAGGGGTCGAACAACCCTCTGGTTATACCGAACCTCTGTTGCACAAAGGGCGGTTGGCGCGAAAGATGCAAGGCTGATAAATAACGACACGCAGCCAGTATTTCGCTATTTAAACAGGGCCAATTGTTCAGGTTTTTGGGACTGAATGTTTACTTTGCCCGCATCACCATGCCAAATAGATCGCGCGGGTCATCCGGGTCGGCGAGCATGTCGAGGTTTTCAAAAGCGCCGGTGCGTTCCAGTTGATCTTTGACGTAACGCAGGGCCGAAAAATCCTCGATTGCAAAACCGACGGAATCAAACAATGTGATTTGTTTGTCGTCGCGTCGCCCAATGCGCGCGCCGCTAATGACTTCCCATAATTCGGCTACGTCATGATCTTCGGGAAGCTGTTGAATCTCGCCCTCGATACGGGTTTGGGGGGGGTATTCCACAAAAATATCGGCGCGCAACAAGATGTCACGATGTAGCTCGGTTTTGCCCGGACAATCACCACCAATGGCATTGATATGGATGCCTGCACCGACCATATTATCGGTCAAAATCGTAGCGCTAAGCTTGTCGGCCGTGACTGTGGTGACGATCTGCGCACCCTCAACCGCATGCTGCGCGCTGGTGCATTTGACGATGTTTAACCCATATCCGGCAAGATTTTGCGCGCATTTTTCGGTCGCGGCAGGATCAATATCATAAAGGTGTAGCGTGTCGATCCCGACGATTGCTTTGAAGGCCAAGGCTTGAAATTCCGACTGTGCTCCATTGCCGATCATCGCCATGGTTTTTGCGCCCTTCGGGGCTAGATATTTCGCAGCAACCGCCGAGGTCGCAGCCGTGCGCAAGGCCGTCAGAAT
>CAYSAZ010000015.1:21266-38335 GCA_964429065.1 uncultured Rhodobacterales bacterium | reverse complement strand
GCTAAATCCAAAATAGTGGCGCGTCGACCTCAAACTATGGGGCATTTTACACGTGGGCGGGCCGCTTGGAATTACGTCAGGGTTTTGCCAACTCATGTGCCAGCAAATCAAACACCATGCGGATGCGCCGGCTGGTGTTCAGCGCGCGGTGGGCGACCAGCCAGATCGGAAACATCAGCGGCTCCATATCTGGTAAAACTCTTTGCACCAGCGGCTCTGCATCACCGATATTGCCGTCCAGAATGCCGATGCCAACCCCTTGTTTAACCAGCGCCCACATCACCAGATAATTTTCGGTCAGTATGGGGAAGTTCTGTTTATTCAGATTGAAACCCATACCATTCAGGCCTTTTTGCAAGGCACCAGAGGCATCGATATCAATGAAATCAGCCCCTTGCAGATCATAGGGCTGTTTGGGATTGCCGATCTTTTCCAGATAATGCCGTGTTGCGTAAAGCCGCGCCGGGACATCGCGGATTTTCTTGGCGATCAGGTCAGGTTCGGTGGGGCGAAAATTGCGAACGGCGATATCGGCTTCGCGGCGACGCAAATCGCTGGGGGCGTTCGAGGTGACGATTTCAATATCGATCCCCGGTTCTGCGATGCGGAGCTTTTCGATGATTGGCGGCAATAGAAAGGCGGCGTAAACCTCGCTGGCAGCGATGCAGACATGTCCCTCAATCACTTGTGACTGCCCGGCTGCGGTCAGTGATACAGAGTTTGCCGCATCCCCCATGGCGCGGACGTGTTCCAGCAGATCCATGCCGCTAGGGGTCAGGGTCAGCCCACGTCCAACCCGCTCAAACAGCACCACGCCCAGTTCCTGTTCCAGTCCATCAACCTGCCGTCCAAGCGTTGGTTGGGCCATACCAAGGGCACGGGCCGCCGCTGAAAGCGAGCCTTCTTCTGCGGTGACCAAAAACGCTCTTGCGCGGTTCCAGTCAAATTTTACCGAACGCCAATCCATGCAAATATGCATATCAAACCGGCGTATTTAGTCAATATGAATAAATCAACCGGCAAGCTACAAACCCATATCCGTGGCGCACTGCCCGGCAGACACAACAGAATTCCACCTATGGAAAGGGCCGTTATGATACTGCAACCTCTTGAAATCCCTCCAAAATCCTATGCGCGCATCGCAGGCGGATTATATCTGGTGATTGCCGTATCTGGCGGATTTTCTATTGGATACGTGCCATCGATTATTATCGTAGCGGATGCGCCAGCTGCCACCGCTAGCAACCTTTTGGCCCATGTGACGCTGTTTCAAGCGGGGATCCTTGGCGATATCATTGTGCTGTTGGCCGAGATCATCCTTACGGCCATGCTTTATGTATTGTTTGTGCCCATTAGCATGACATTGTCCTTGATCGCCGCATGGTCGCGCATTGCCATGGTTGTGGTGATGGGGGGTAATATTTTGCTGAACATCATCCCGATGTTTTTATTGGGTGCGGATTTTCTGAATGGATTTGACCCAGCCGCCCTGCAAGCCGTCGCCTTTGCCTTTTTTGGAGCACATGATCTGGGTGTGTACATCTGGCAATTGTTCTTTGGCCTGCACCTGTTGGCGCTTGGCTACATGATTATCAAGTCAGACCTGTTCCCGCGCATTCTTGGCTGGATGATGTTGATCGGTGCATTCGGGTATTTACTGCAAGGTATCGTCAAAGTGATCGACATGGAAAACGCGGCGGTATCCGTGGTGATCATTGGGCTGCTGGCTCTGGTTACAATTGGCGAACTGGCCTTTGCATTTTATTTGCTGATCAAAGGCATAAAACCTGCACCAACAAGCTGAAAGGAAATATTATGAAAGCCGTTAGTTACACAAAATATGGCCCCCCCGAGGTTCTGAATTTGGTTGATATGGCCAAGCCGGTGCCAAAGGACGATGAAATTCTGGTCAAAATCCATGCAACCACCGTAAGTTCCGGGGATTGGCGGGCGCGCAGCCTTGATATGCCCCGAGGCTTTGGGCTAATCGGGCGGCTGGTTTTCGGCCTGTTTGGTCCTAGAAACCCTGTTCTTGGTACAGAGCTTTCCGGTGAGATTGAATCCGTTGGCAAAAATGTCAGCAAATATGAGGTGGGCGACCAGATCATCGCGTACCCTGGCATGGGATGTTATGCGGAATACATCGTGTTGTCACAGGATGCAAAAATCGTGCAAAAGCCTGCCGATATGCCCTTTGAAGAGGCCGCAGCCTTGTCATTTGGCGGCATCACGGCGTTGGAATTCTTGCGCGATAAGGGAAATATTCAACACGGGGAAAAGGTGCTGATCATCGGCGCATCCGGGGCCACGGGCAGTTCTGCGGTGCAGCTTGCCAAATATTTTGGCGCCGAGGTTACGGGTGTTTGCAGTACGGCCAATATGGCGCTGGTGAAATCGCTCGGGGCAGATAAAACCATTGATTACACGCAAGAGGATTTTACCAAAAACGGTGAGAAATATGACATCATTGTCGATACAACCGGCAGTGCACCTTGGACGCGCAGCAAAGGTTCGCTGACAAAAAACGGGCGATTATTGTTGATCGCTGGCAGTTTGGGTGACATGCTGAAAGCATCTTTTGTATCAAAGAAATATGGCAAGAAACTTGTGTCCGGGGTTTCTATGGGCAGTATTGAACATCTGAATTTCCTGACCGATCTTGTAGAGACGGGCCATTTTACACCGCTTATTGATCGTCTTTACCCGCTTGAACAAACGGCACAGGCGCATGCTTATGTGGATACGGGGCGCAAAAAAGGTAGTGTGGTGATCAGTATTGTTGCCAGAAAATAAAGGATCACCCTTGGTGCGACGACCATTCGCAGCGATCAAAATCAGCGTATTGTACCATGCCCTCAACGGTGCCTGCGCCTGTCAGTCGTGAGCATCCTTCGGCGGTTTCAAGCGTTTCAAAGACGCTGACGAAACCGTTCTGGGGGGTCGCGAATTCTGCAGTGCACAGGGTTTCACCCGGAGCCAGCTGTTGCAATTCGCGCTTATTCTCACCGGCGTCTACAGCAAAGAAATGGGTTTCTGTTGATTGATTTTGCACGCAAAACCCGTTTGTCGGGGCTAGGGTAGCGGTTTGAAATGTCGCAAGATAAGCAATAACATCAAGGCGGTCCTGCGCCTCTGGCAGTTTGAACGCCATCTTTGCCTTGGCTTTACGGTCCTTCAGAAGGTCGCGCAAAAACGGTTTTGGGCCGGCGAGATATGCAAACAGGTTTTCTGGTGTCCAGACCAGCCCGGCTGCACCGGCAGCCTGCATCGCACGACCGTATCTATAGCCCTCAAAACTTGCAGCAGGGCGATTAATGACGTTGGTTAAAACCGGTCCAACCCGGTTTTTGGCATCTACGCCGAGCTGGTGACAGGCAGCACATTTTCGAAAAATGCGTTCCCCGGCCGCCGCATCCCCTGTGTCCTGCGCCAAGGCAGGCGTTGTGCTTATAATAAGGACTGAAAATATGATTGAAATGACTTTATGCATGCGCGCCTCCTGTTTATGTGTGGCCAATCTACATGTGGGAGGAGCATAATGAACTACACATATAGTCACGATATGCACACGTATTCTCACATAAATTGTGAAATCATGTGAACTACATTTTACCCCAACTCCGCGTTCTTAAGGTTAGGTTAATTCATGAATCAACGGAGGATCTAATGAAAAATCTAATTTCGGGAATAGCCCTTGCAGGCGCCTTGACGATGTCGTCAGGGGTAATTGCGCAGGATATGATGTTTGGCGGTGACGATGACGCGGCATATGCCGCTCTTTTGTGGGATGTGATGAATGCCAGTAATCTTGCTGGTGAGGACGCCATTCGCGCCTATCCATATGAAGGGATTGCGCCCCATGGTATGATGTTGGAAACATTCTATGCCAAGGGCACAATCAACGGGCACACCGGGGATCTGGTGGTGAAACGCAACTATGGTCCCGAGGGTGTGAGCGAGGATCAGGTGCTGAATGAACCGGGTAAACATCTGGGCGCGATCACCGTGATGTTTCGTCGCGAATCCGGCTATGACGAAGATAACAACAACTGGTTCTGGGCCAAGTTTTTACCCGATGGTACGCTTGATAAAAACCCCAAGGGCATGATGCTGGCCGGACGTGTTGCCAAAGGCGCTGATGTTGGGTGCATCGCGTGCCATAGTGGCGCGCCGGGCGATGATATGTTGTTCACAACGGACCATCTGAACGGTATGTGAAACGGGGCTAAAGGCGGGCGGTTTTGTCCGCCTTTATGTCTGGATACGGGCCATGATATCGTGGCGCACACCTTCGGGTTGGGCCGCGATAGCGTGCAAAACCCCGCGCAATTCACGCCGTAACCCATAGACCTGATCCAGCAGGGATAACAGTGTTGGTAGCAAATCTTCGTCCACCTCCATGTCATCTTGCAAGGTGCAAATCAGCTGTAAACGTGCCACATCAATATCCCCGAACCGCAGGCCATTTGGGTCATGTGTCGCCGATATCCAGCCCCGTTCCAACCAGATATGCAGCCGCCGCGCAGATAGGCCTGCCACGCGGGTCAGGGTTTCTTTTTCACTATACATGGGTGGCTCCTTTCAGTTTTTTACGCGGATCATAGGGATGTTTTTTGCGCCAGTCCTTCAGGAAAGCTTCAAGGTCTTTGTCAATTTTATCAGGAAGTTGCACGGAAATAGTGACCAGTTGATCACCCTTTTTACCGCTGCTGCTCTCAATACCACGCCCTTTTAGGCGCAGGGTTTTGCCACTGCTGGCACCCGCCGGAATGCTTACCCCAACCGCGCCATGTAGCGTCGGCACCTCGACTTTACCCCCAAGTGCTGCCTCATCCAATGTGATGGGCAAGGTGATATCAATATTCAGGCCATTTCGGATGAAAATCGGATCGGGCAGCACAGTGATCTGGATCAGCGCATCCCCCGCAGGTCCACCATTGAAACCCGGTTGTCCCTTGCCTTTCAGGCGGATGGTTTTACCGTTTTCAATACCTTTGGGGATCGACACATTGAGCTTGGCACCGTCGGCCATTTGCACCTGCTTTGTGCCCCCAAGTGCTGCCTCGCGAAAGCTGACGTCCATGTGATAGCGTGCATCCTGCCCACGTGCGGTTGCAGATTGGGCGCGCGCCCCGAACATTTGTGAAAAAACATCGCCCATATCTTCATATCCGGCACTGCTGTGATAAGCGTTTTTGCCTCCGGCATCGGCATATTGGCGGTAATATTGTTGTTGGGGCTTTTCGACTCCGCTTTCATCAATTTCGCCGCCATCATAACGGCTGCGTTGATCCGGCTTTCCCAGAATATCATAGGCTGCCGACACCGATTTAAAGCGCTTTTCAGCCCCTTTATCGCCCGGATTGAGGTCCGGATGCAGCTTTTTTGTCAGCTTGCGATAGGCTTTTTTGATGTCCTCCTGCGAGGTGGTTTTGTTAACGCCAAGGACGTCGTATAGGTTTTTTGTCATGCCAAAATCCAATGGTTGCTTGGTCTATATTTAGGCAGCATTGGGATTTTCGCAAGATGTGATTTTATCCGCGCCGCCGCCGCCGTCCACCCCGTGCACCACGCGCCGGTTCGCCTTCGGGTTTGTTGGCTTTGATCCATGCACCGCCGTGGGGGTCGTTATTGGCCAGCAGATTGGCGGCGCGGATGGCGTCCATTTCCAGTGTATGCGTCGGATTCATAATCGCCGATGTCATACCCGCCGCAATCGCCATAGGCAAAAAGGCCGCGTTTACACCGTGGCGGTTTGGCAGGCCAAAACTGATGTTAGAGGCGCCACATGTGGTGTTGACCCCCAGTTCAGCCCGTAATTTTCGCACAAGTTCAAAGACTTGCAACCCAGCGGTGGCCATGGCCCCGATTGGCATAACCAATGGGTCAACCACGATATCGCAGGCCGGAATGCCAAAATCTGCGGCGCGTTCAACGATTTTCTTGGCCACAGCAAAGCGCACTTCTGGGTCTTCGGAAATCCCTGTATCGTCGTTGGAAATCGCCACGACCGGCACGTTATACTTTTTGACCAACGGCAAAATCAGCTCCAGCTTATCCTCTTCGCCGGTCACGGAATTTAGCAATGGGCGGCCTTGGCAGACCTGCAAACCGGCCTCAAGTGCGGCGGGGACTGAACTGTCTATACATAAAGGAATGTCCACAAGCCCTTGAACAATCTCGATAACTTTTTGCATCAACGGAGGTTCGGTCTCATTGGGATTGGGGTTGGAATTATAGACCACACCGGCGTTGATATCGAGCATCGTAGCGCCTGCGGCCACTTGTGCCAAGGCGTCGGCTTCAACGGTGGAAAAATCCCCGGCCTCCAGTTCGGCGGCCAGTTTTTTGCGCCCTGTGGGGTTAATCCGCTCGCCTATTATGCAAAACGGCTGATCAAAGCCGATGATGGCCGTTTTGGATTTCGATTCAATAATCGTGCGGGTCATGCTTGGTTTTCCTTATGCCTGGGCCGCGATAAGTTGCGCTGGGTGACCGTGCGTATTGGTATATTCGGTTGTGCTTTGAATGCCACCTAGCGGAAATAGGTGGACAGATTCAATGTTAAAATCTGGATTTGCTGCTTTATGTTTGGCCAGGTCGTGCAAAACTTCGGTTGGTTCAAACGGCAGCATCAGTTTGGTGATGTCTTTTGCGCGCCGTGTCAGCACTCGTACTGAGGCGCCAACCCCGCAGGCCATTGCGAACCTGATCATCGTTTGTAATTTGGCAGGTCCGGCAATTCCGATGTGGATCGGCAAGGTGATCCCCTCGGCTTGCAGGCGATCAGCCCATGCAATCACCGGCGCGCTTTCAAAGACAAACTGGGTTGCTAGCGCCATGTTTGCATCCGTGCGGCTTTGAAAATCGTTCTTCCAGTGCAAAGCTTCCATGACGGCGTCGTCCCCGCCGTTTGGGTCAATATCTTTATTGCCTTCCGGGTGGCCTGCGACATGTAGACGGCTAAAGCCATGTTTATCAAACAGGCCAGTTTCCAGCAATTGCATAGAGTGAGCAAAATCCCCCCCCGGTTTATCGACGCCCCCTGCCAGCAACAGCGCCTGGCTGACACCGATATCGCTATAGCGCATGATCCAGTCTGCAAGCGTGGCTTTGGTGTCAATAAAACGGGCCGGAAAATGCGGCATAACCGAGAACCCCTGATCGGTGATCCGTTTGGCTGTGGCAAGCATGTCTTCGATCGGGGTGCCGGCAATATGGGCGATGTATACGCGCGTACCTTTTGGCAGAATGGCGCGAAAATCCGTAATTTTTGCAGCAGTGCGCGGCATAACTTCGATTGAAAAGCCTTGCAAAAATGCGGCTAGATCGCCGGAATCATCAGTGATATCACGGGCTATTGGCGGCTTTTCTTTGCCTTTAAAGTTAAGAATTGGCATCACCTTGCTCCAAATCATGGGCGCGTATTGGCCCAGCCATCGTTATTGATCAATGCTTTGATCTTACTTTGATCGTATTCAGCTTCGATGCGCGCAGCCTCGGCAATTGCGACCTCTTTATCGCCTCCTTCGACATGATAGGGGGCGGCTTTGCGCCATTGGGCCAAATATGCATCAGCCTCGGCGGCGCCAATTTTCATCGCGGCGCGGTCAATGGCTTGCTCGAAGCGTTCGGAAAGCTGGATTTTATGTGCGCGACGTCCCTTTCCGGCAATTATTTGTGCCGGGATATCGCGCCAAAATACGATTGTTACCTGTGCCATCATTTGCTCCGCTGCATTTTCACCTATGATTCGCCGGTTGTTTACTGTATTCATACGAACACTGCAAAACTCATTGACGGTATGGACCGACGCATGACACATGAAAACAAACAGGCCACGCGCCTGTCTTTTGAATTTTTCCCTCCTCATAATGCCAATGGAAGCGCGCGCCTTTGGCGTTCGGTTGAACGGCTGGCACCGCTTGGCCCTAAGTATGTCTCTGTGACCTACGGGGCCGGGGGCAGCACCCGAGAGCGCACGGTTTCGGCGATCAAAACCATTCAGGAACGCGCCGGGCTGAACGTAGCCGGGCACCTGACAGTAGTCGGGGCGACGCGCGAACAAACGCTGGAGGTTGCGCACAGCTATGCCCGTCAAGGAGTGCGCCGGATCGTGGCTTTGCGTGGCGACGCGCCCAAAGACCAGCATAGCTTCACCCCCGATCCCAACGGCTTTGCGAATGCGCGCGAACTGGTCGCTGCTTTGCACAATATTGGCGATTTTGAGATCTCTGTGGCCGCTTACCCCGAAAAACACCCGGATTCGGCGGATATGCAGGCCGATATCGATAACTTAAAGCGTAAAATCGATGCGGGGGCCTCCAGTGCCATCACGCAGTTTTTCTTTGATAACGCCGATTTCCTGCGATTTCGCGATGCTTGCGCCGATGCAGGTATCACAGCGCCGATAATTCCCGGGATCCTGCCGGTTGAGAATTTTGCTAAAATGGTGAGTTTCGCGGCCCGTTGTCACGCCAACGTGCCCGATTGGATGCACCAGGCCTTTCGCAATGCCGGTGAGGACACAGAAATTCTGGCAACAGCCATCTGCGCCGAACAATGCGATGATCTGCGCACCGAAGGGGTAGATCATCTGCATTTTTACACCCTCAACAATCCTGACCTTACCTATAACATCTGCCGGGCGCTGGGCTTTGAGGGCGGTAACGTCGGGCTGGCGTCAAGTGTTGCCTAAGATGGCTTGTGCTGACGTGAATTCCGCTATAGCCTGATTGCCAAACATGGCACCGTTTTGGGTGTCGAGAGATTGGCTGAAAACAATGACAAAGCGTCATTCCCACACCACGGGGGGGCAACTCGGTGGCACGCAAACCAATGCACGCAGAGGATCTGTCGGCAATGGTGCTGCGCTGTACGCCGCGTTGGACCTCGGGACAAATTCCTGCCGGATGCTGATTGCAGAACCGGACGGGGCGCACTTCAGGATTGTCGATGCGTTCTCAAAATCTGTGCGCTTGGGGCTGGATCTGGAGCGCACGGGGACCTTGTCACATGCCGGGATAAATCGCACCTTGCAGGCCTTGCATATCTGTTCTCATAAGTTGAAAAAACTGGGTGTGCGCAACACCAGACTGATCGCAACAGAGGCCTGTCGGCGGGCAAGCAACGGGGAAAAATTCATGGCCCGTATTCGTCATGAAACCGGGCTGAAACTGGAAATCATCAACCCCGCCGAAGAGGCCCGTCTTGCGGTTGTGTCCTGCTCACCGCTGCTGGAACCAAAGGCCAAGCAGGTGCTGGTGGTAGATATTGGTGGCGGCTCAACCGAACTGGTGTGGATTGATCTGTCCCATGTTCCCCCGGTTGCGCGCCGCAAAGCGATGATCAATGCACGCCCCGGGCGTCATAATATTGCGGATCTTCCCGGCGCGCAAATCATTGACTGGATATCGATCCCTTTGGGGGTGGCGACATTGATGCAACGCTATTGCGATGTGCAGGAAGACGGGGCAAAATTCGCACTTATGGCCTGCCATTTTGAAGAAATGCTGGAAGATTTCAAACCCTATCAGGATTTGGTCGACGCGAGTGTTCTGGAACAATTGCAAATCATTGGCACCTCCGGGACAGTGACGACCTTGGGGGCGATACATCTGGGGTTGCGGCGCTATGATCGCAACAAGGTGGACGGGCTGAAAATGCGGGCCAGTGATGTAAATGCGGTTGTCGACAAGTTTTTGGCCCTTGGTCCCGAAGGGCGGCGCAAGGAACCTGGGATCGGGCGTGACCGGGCTGATTTGATCATGTCCGGTTCAGCCATTTTGCAGACACTACTGCGGATTTGGCCGACAAATTACGTGCGTGTCGCGGATCGTGGTCTGCGTGAGGGGATGTTGTTTTCAATGATGAACGCTGATGGGGTCTTACATGACGAATAAAAAGAACACCTCGGGGCGCGGGCAGCGTGAATTGCGGGTGCGGGTAAAATCTGCCAAAGGGCGCAAACTATCCTCAACCCTCTGGCTGGAACGTCAGCTTAACGATCCATATGTAAAACGTGCCAATGATGATGGGTATCGCGGGCGCGCGGCTTATAAAATTGCGGAAATCGATGAGAAATTCCGGTTTCTCGTGCCCGGTGCCCGGGTCGTTGATCTGGGCTGTGCGCCGGGGGGCTGGTGCCAGATTGCTGCTGATCGGGTCAATGCGCTGGGCGAGAAAAAGGGCAAAAAAATCGGCACGGTTTTGGGGATCGATCTGCAAGAGGTGGAACCTATTCCCGGCGCGGATACCCATGTGCTCGACTTTCTGGAGGAATTCGCCGACGACAAGGTCAAGGATTGGCTGGGCGGCAAGGCGGATGTGGTGATGTCGGATATGGCCGCCGCGGCGTGTGGGCATAAACAGACGGATCACATCAGGATTGTGGCGCTGGTCGAGGCGGCGATTTACTTTGCCCTTGATGTGCTGGACGAGGGGGGCACCTTTGTCGCCAAAGTTCTGGCCGGCGGTGCCGAAGAGCAAATGCTGTTGATGTTAAAGAAGAATTTCAAAAAAACCGTCCACGTAAAACCCCCCAGTAGCCGCAAGGATTCCAGCGAGAAATTCGTGGTGGCTACGGGATTTAAAGGCTAGGGAGATACGTGGAATAATGGACCAAAAGTTACGCTGATCACGCGCAGCATTTTCGCAGCCAAATTATGGCGCCGGTGTTGTTTTTCAAAAAACATCAAAATCTATAGATTTTGTAAAGGCATGGTGGATTAATGTGCGCATTATTTCGCCGAACAATTGGTCTGTCGAATTAACCCGGCTCCCATCCTTCGGGGGCCAGCTCGAATGTATCAAAGGTAAAGGCCGGGGATACGGTGCAGCCGACCAGCACCCAGTCATTGAGCGGGGTGGCGGATTGCCATGTGTTTGGGGGGATGATGCACTGTGGACGTTGGCCTGAAGTAAGGTCGGGCCCAAGGATTGTGTGGGAAATATTGCCGTTTTCTTCCCTGCGTAAATCCAGCGCACTACCGGCGTACCAATGCCAGATTTCGGCTGCATCGATACGGTGCCAGCGTGATATTTGGTGGCTTTCCAGCAAGAAATATATCGCCGAGCCTGATGGGCGCGCCCCGACAGAGCTGCGCCAGGTTTGCACATACCAGCCACCTTCGGGATGGGGGATCATGCCAAGAGTTTTGATGATGGTTTGGGGATTTTGGGGCATTAATGGCTCCGTTTATTTATGCGGGGCAAGAATGCCTTGCAATTGCAGTCATATTCACGATTATACATGCGAATAAGGAGAGAGCAATGTTAACAAAACAACATCTTTGGCGACGTACCCCCCCGGCGATTTTCCCTGTAGCGCTTGGCTTTATGGGACTGGCACTGGCGTGGCGTAATGCGGCGGGTGTTTTGCCGATCCCCGAAGAAATCGGCGATTTGATGCTGGGTCTTTCAACCGCGTTTTTTCTGTTTTTTGCCGCGTCCTATATCGCTAAAGTTCTGGTGCGCCCCTCTGTGGTGCTTGAGGATCTCAAGGTGCCCCCGGCGCGGGCCGGCGTTGCAGCCTTTCCGATGTCGATTATGCTGTTGGCTGCCGCCTTGTTGCCCCTCGGGGTTAGCGTGCCCCAAGTTTGGTGGACGGGGGTGGTGTTTTACTACATTGCCACGGGTCTGGTCGCATGGTCAATTATCACCGGCCCACCAGAGGCGCGGATGTTTTCGCCCTTTCAATATCTGGCATTTGTTGGCCCGGTTGTCGGCCCAATTGCCGGTATTCCGCTTGGCTATGTCACGGCGAGCTACTGGCTTACCCTTGCCGCATTGATCCCTTATGTCTTTATTACCGTTGGATATTTCGCAAAATTGTTGCGGGTGCGCCCGCCGGTGCAACTGCGCCCGTCGCTGATGATTGTGCTGGCACCAACGGGCCTGTTTGCTCTGTCTTTCGGGCAGCTTGGCGTCGGCTGGGCCTTTGATCTATTTTACTGGGCGGCCATGGGAATTGCCGGTATTTTACTGTTTTTTGCACTATGGCTAACCAAGGGCGGCTGGACGCCGATTTGGGGCAGCTTCACCTTTCCTACGGCGGTATTTTTGAACCTGCAAATATATGCCCTCAGCCAGGGGATGGGCGTGATTGCCATGACTACATTAGTGGCGGGCATGTTGATTGGCACGCCGTTGATCCTCTATATCATCTGGATGACGGCCAAGCTGTGGATCCGGGGGGATTTGGCAAAAAATACCGGTGCTGCCGTAGCTTAAGGCGATTTTGGGCAAGAATTAGCGCCTGCAATGGGTGGCGGGCGATATTCCCCTTTCCTTTCGTGCAACTTCGTGGAATAGAGACGTGCCAATAACGACCCCCATTCAGGAGATATTCCATGGAAATTCGTGAGGCTCTTACCTTTGATGATGTACTACTGGTTCCTGCCGCCTCTGAGGTGCTGCCGACCACGGCGGATACACGCACATTTGTGACCAAAACCATTGCGATGAACATCCCCTTGATGTCTTCGGCGATGGATACAGTAACGGAATCCAAAATGGCAATTGCCATGGCCCAGGCCGGAGGGCTGGGGGTTATTCACCGCAATCTGGACGTTGAGGAACAGGCTACACAGGTGCGCGCCGTCAAACGCTTTGAGAGCGGGCTGGTTGAAAATCCGATCACTTTGCGGGCCGATCAGACGCTGGCGGATGCCAAGGCGTTGCAGGAACGCTATAAGATCACCGGATTTCCCGTGGTGGCCAAGGGGGGCAAGGTTGTTGGTATTCTGACCAACCGCGACATGCGTTTTGCTACAGATGATGAAACACCCGTGCATGTGATGATGAGCTGCGAAAATCTGGCGATGCTGCGCGAACCGGCAGATTTGGCCGATGCCAAAAGCCTGATGCAATCGCGCCGTATCGAAAAATTGCTGGTGGTCAATGCGCGCGATGAGCTGACGGGGTTATTGACCTTGAAAGACCTGGAACAGGCGGTGCTGAACCCCACGGCATGCAAGGATGATACCGGGCGCTTGCGCGCAGCGGCGGCCTCGACGGTTGGTGATGCAGGGTTTGAACGTTCTGTGGCCCTGATTGAGGCAGGGGTGGACATGGTCGTCATTGATACCGCTCACGGGCACTCGATCGGGGTGGCCCAAGCGGTTGAACGGCTAAAGAAATATGCTGGCGACGCGCAGATTGTTGTGGGCAATGTGGTAACGGCGGCGGCAACTCGGGCTTTGCTGGAGGCAGGGGCTGACGCGATCAAGGTCGGGATTGGCCCCGGTTCCATTTGCACAACACGTATGGTTGCAGGGGTTGGCTTGCCCCAATTTACCGCGATTGCCGATTGTGCAGCTGAGGCCGCCAAAACCGGCAACCATGTGATTGCTGACGGTGGCATCCGCCTGTCGGGGGATTTTGCCAAGGCGATTGCTGCCGGGGCGTCTTGCGCGATGATCGGCTCTATGTTGGCGGGCACAGATGAGGCACCGGGCGAGGTGATCCTCTATCAGGGGCGCTCGTTCAAAGCTTATCGCGGCATGGGATCGGTCGGGGCAATGGCACGTGGATCGGCGGATCGGTATTTCCAAAAAGAGGTCAGCACCGAAAAACTGGTCCCCGAAGGGATTGAGGGCCAGGTGCCCTATAAGGGTGCCGCAGGTGTGACCATCCACCAACTGGTCGGGGGCTTGCGCGCTGCGATGGGCTATACCGGCAACGCGACGATTGACGCCATGCGGACAAACTGCGAGTTTGCCAAAATTACCGGCGCCGGGCTAAAAGAAAGCCATGTGCATGACGTGCAGATAACCCGCGAAAGCCCGAATTACAGGATGGGATGATGTTTACACCACAAGCAATTCTTTTACTTTGCCTTTTTTTACAAATAGGTCTGACTTTTTGGGCAATTATGCGCATGGGAACGTTGCGGTTGAAAAGCCTTAAAACCGGCGAAACCAGATATCAGGACATTGCATTGGCGTCAGAGAGCTATCCTGATTATGTCAAACCACATCAAAATAATGCGCATAACCAGTTTGAAACACCTGTGTTGCTCTATGTTTTGGTGATTTTGGCAAATTCCAGCGGTGTCGCAAACTGGGGCGTTGCTGTGGGCGCGGTGATTTACATTGTTGCAAGGTTTTTGCACCGCGCGGTGCATGTGGGGAAGAATGATTTGAAAAAACGCATCGGCACGTTTATTTCAGGCTTGATTGGGCTGTTTATCGGTTGGATTTCCCTTGGCCTCGGTTTCCTTGGAATTATATGACACCTGCTGCCCGCCTTTCCGCCGCGATTGCGTTGCTTGATGACATTCTGGATGGCGCACCCGCGGAACGGTGCCTGACCCGCTGGGCGCGCCAGAACCGTTATGCCGGCTCCAAAGATCGCGCGGCCGTGCGCGACATTGTGTTTGATTGTTTGCGCCAGAAACGTTCATTTGCCCATTTGTCGGGGGATGCGACCGGGCGTGGGCTGGTGTTGGCACATCAGTTTTCAGCAAGGGTGGATCTTGGGGATATGTTTGCCGGAGAGGGGTTTGCTCCGGCCGCGCTTACACAAGCCGAAACCGCGCGGCTTGGCGAGGGCGGGGATGCGTCATTGCCTGTTGTCTATGATTTTCCCGATTTTCTGTTGCCGGAACTTATGCGTTCATTAAACGATGATCTGCCCGCTGTAATGGCCGCGATGCAGCAGCGCGCCCCGGTGGATTTGCGGGTGAACTGTCTAAAGGCCTCGATCAAGGAAGCCCAGCAAATGTTGGCGCGGGATCTGATCTTTACGGCCTGCCATCCTTTGGCTGAAAACGCCCTTAGGATAGTTGAAAACCCGCGCAAGCTGGCCCGCAGCCTTGCCTATAGTTACGGTCTGGTGGAATTGCAGGATGTATCCAGTCAGGCGATTTCGGCGTTTTGTGGGGCTAAACCGGGGATGGTGGTGCTGGATTATTGCGCAGGGGGGGGCGGTAAAACCCTGGCGCTGGCGGCGGATATGGGTGGTGAAGGGGCGTTGATGGCGCATGACGCCAATGCGCAACGCATGAAGGATTTACCCGAACGCGCGCGGCGCGGCGCGGCTGTGGTCGAGGTTTTAAACACTGCGCAACTGGCACAAAAAGCCCCCATCTGCGATCTGGTCGTTGTCGATGCCCCTTGCAGCGGCACAGGGGCCTGGCGGCGTAATCCCGATGCTAAATGGCGTATTTCGCAAGCATTTATCGATGAAATCACGGCCCTTCAGGCGCAAATTCTGCGTGACGCGGCTAAATTCGTGGCGCCCGGCGGGGTGCTTGCCTATGCCACATGCTCAATTTTACGCACAGAAAATGCGGACCAAATTGCCAGGTATTTGCACGAAACCCCGGGCTGGAAATTGTTGGGTAGCATTTCCTATACACCGCTTGATGGGGGCGACGGGTTTTACGGCGCACGTCTTGAGAAGTTAAAAAATTAACTATACAATTCGAGGTTGTAAAGGATATATTAACCATATCAAGCAGATTATGCACGTAGGTATAGTATAGTTAATAGTCAGGGTGCGTATGTTAACGGATAATGATGAGGGCGGTGCAGAGGTGCTCGCGAATAAAGGTCTTATATGGGGTGGTGTAATCCTTTTATTGTTAGGGGTTTTAGCGCTGTCCATACGCTGGCATTTTTCACCGGGTCTATATTTTTTGCCCGTAGCGCTTGGGATTGCCGGATATTTTCTGTGGGTCACCACAAAACAGCCGCGCGCGGCACCTAAATCTGAATCTTCCGTTAAAAATGAAACGGTTACCACCTATGCGGATGGGGATTTGTTTGATGATTTACCCGTGCCGATGATCGATACATCACCTGATGGCAAGATTATTCGCGCCAATGCAGCCGCCAAGAAACTGATCGGACAAGAGGCCCTGAACGGGCAGTTGATAACCGATATTGTTGAGGGGCTGGGGCGCTCTATCAAGGACCGTATGGCCGATACCATGAAAGGTTTCGGGGTGGGTCGCCCCGAGATGGC
This sequence comes from uncultured Rhodobacterales bacterium, assembly GCA_964429065.1. Classification (GTDB taxonomy): domain Bacteria; phylum Pseudomonadota; class Alphaproteobacteria; order Rhodobacterales; family Rhodobacteraceae; genus NORP23. Next base: position 22,366 of record CAYSAZ010000015.1, on the reverse strand, counting down.
GCGCTGTTATCGTGCCGGTCAAGAGGTATTTATCCAAGTCACCATGGCGCGTATGCAGCGCGCTAAAAACACCAGTGTTCTAGCTATTTTAAGTGATGCAACCGAGTTAAAGACCCTTGAAGCGCAGTTTGTACAAAGCCAGAAAATGCAGGCCGTCGGGCAACTGGCTGGCGGGGTTGCCCATGATTTTAATAACATATTAACGGCAATTACCGGTTATGCGGACCTGCTGCTTTTGCGCAGTGACGCGCTGCATCCTGATTATAATGATCTGACGCAGATCAAACAAAACGCCAACCGTGCGGCGGCCTTGATCCGCCAATTGCTGGCGTTTTCACGTAAACAAACCCTGCGCCCGAAATCGTTGCGCTTGAACGATACACTATCCGAATTATCGCATCTTTTGAACAGGTTACTGGGTGAAAAAGTAGCGCTTCATACGGATCACGGGGTGGATATCAAGGCGGTTCGCGTCGATGAACGTCAATTTGAACAGGTTGTTATGAATCTGGTGATTAATGCGCGCGATGCCATGCCAAAGGGCGGAACGGTCGTTATTCGCACCCGAAATTTGACCTTGAAGCAAGAGCTGCACCGCGATCGCGCCACCGTACAACCCGGCGATTACGTGACCGTCGAGGTTCGCGATACAGGCGGCGGAATATCGCCAGATAATATAGCCAAAATCTTTGAGCCGTTCTTTACCACCAAAAAGGTCGGCGAGGGCACGGGGCTGGGTTTGGCCACGGTTTATGGCATTGTAAAACAAACGGGTGGGTTCATTTTTGTCGATAGTGATCTGGGGGCAGGGACGGTATTTACCATTTATTTACCGGTTAACGAAGAACCTGACATGGATGTGGATAACGCGCCAGAAACAGAAAAACCCGCAACAGACCTGACAGGATCTGGGCGGATATTACTGGTAGAAGACGAAGCGCCGGTGCGGGCTTTTGCGGCGCGGGCATTATCATTACGCGGCTATACGGTTACGCAGGCGGATTCTGGCGAGGCAGCTTTGGAAATATTGGCTGATAAGGGGATTGAGTTCGATCTATATGTCTCCGATGTGGTGATGCCGGGCAAAGACGGGCCGACAT
>CAYSAZ010000015.1:4537-21166 GCA_964429065.1 uncultured Rhodobacterales bacterium | reverse complement strand
GAGTTCGATCTATATGTCTCCGATGTGGTGATGCCGGGCAAAGACGGGCCGACATGGGTGCGCGAGGCGATGGTTGCGCGCCCTGATGCCAAGGTTGTGTTTGTGTCCGGCTATGCCGAGGATGCCTTCAAAAATGGTCAACCAGATATCCCGAATGCCGGGTTTCTGGCCAAGCCGTTTTCGCTAGTGGAATTAACCCAGAAAGTTAAGGACCATATGGAGGCTTAGCCTCGCGCGGCCTCGTAAATGGTGTATTCCGGTGCAAAAAACGCCCGAAGTTGCGAATTCATGGCTGGGGATAAGGCATAATCGGCACGGGGCGAGGCATTTAGATGTGCGAATCTAAGTTTGCATTGAAAGCGTTCCTCAAGAAATGCAGTGAAAACCGGTAGGTTCTCATATTTAAAAATATGATCAACCGCAGGTGTGCCATTTTTATCGGCCACGAATTTTGAGGGCCGCCCGATCCCGGGGCCTTTGGAAACCTGCGACAGGTAAATCGCGGTGAATTCATCAAAGGTAATTTCTGCCGTACTTAGTTTTCGCCCGGCAATTTCAGGGCGTTGGCGATATCTGTACCAGCTGAACAACCACGAAATCGGTTCGCGCATAAGGCAAGTTGTCTCTAAGCCTTCGTGCCCAAGACTGTTGAGATAGGGCACAATAAACCGATTATAGCGGCGATATGAAATATGTTTGGTGCGCGAATTTCCGTAGTACGCAATATCACAATGGGGCTGCAACGCGGCCTCGATACTGCTGGAGGCGGTTTTGGTCATGGCCAAAAACGTGATTTTTTTGTCGATCGAGATTAGCATGCATTTAATCCTGAAATATTTCCCGCTCTTTACTAATTGCTAACCATAAAAGGCGAAAGATATATTTACAGTGTTTCGATTTTATCGTGAAATATCTTATACCGCAAAGCGCGTTTACGCAAAGCGAAAGGCCGTACCTTGCGTTTCAGCATAAAGCCGAAATGCTTTATTTAAAATTTTAGTTGCAATGTTCTTGTTTTGGTCACATATTGCCAAGAGAACAAGAGGCGAACATCGCAGTGATTGCCCAATATTGCAGGATATGAAATAAGGAATATACTAATGGCGAATACTCTTCTGGATTTGAACGAAAGACGTAATATGGACAAGGAAAAGGCGTTGGAGGCAGCGCTGGGGCAGATTGAACGCAGTTTTGGCAAAGGCTCGATTATGAAGCTTGGCCAAGATAATCCCGCGATGGAAATAGAGGCAACCTCGACCGGTTCCATCGGTCTGGATATTGCGCTGGGCATTGGCGGGCTGCCACAGGGGCGGATCGTTGAAATTTACGGGCCGGAAAGCTCGGGCAAGACAACCTTGGCGTTGCATGTGGTGGCTGAGGCCCAGAAAAAGGGCGGGGTATGTGCATTTGTTGATGCAGAACACGCGCTTGATCCGAAATATGCCAAAAAATTGGGTGTTGATCTGGATGAGCTGCTGATTTCGCAGCCCGACGGGGGTGAACAGGCGTTGGAAATCACCGAAACACTGGTGCGCTCTGGCGCGGTTTCGGTTGTGGTTGTCGATTCTGTGGCCGCACTCACCCCCAAGGCAGAACTTGAGGGCGATATGGGCGACTATCAGATGGGCGCACAAGCCCGGCTGATGAGCCAGGCGATGCGTAAACTGACCAGCGCCATTAGTCGCTCAAACTGTATGGTGATATTTATCAACCAGATCAGGATGAAAATCGGGGTGATGTTTGGCTCGCCCGAAACCACATCCGGGGGCAATGCGCTGAAATTTTACGCCTCTGTGCGCCTTGATATCCGCCGCATTGGTGCGCTGAAGGATCGCGACGAAATTGTCGGCAATGCGACCCGGGTGAAGGTCGTAAAAAACAAAGTTGCGCCGCCCTTTAAGCAGGTGGAATTTGATATCATGTACGGCGAAGGGATTTCTAAAACCGGTGAATTGCTGGATTTGGGGGTCAAGGCCGGGTTGGTTGATAAGGCGGGTTCGTGGTTTTCTTATGGCGATGAACGTATTGGACAAGGTCGTGAAAATGCCAAGGTATACCTAAAAGAACACCCTGAAATGGCGCTGGAGCTGGAAGATAAAATTCGCGCAGCCCACGGTCTGGATTTTGAGGGTGCACCTGAAAAATCCGATGATGTTCTGGAAGATTAGTCCTATCGCACTGTAAATAACCGGGCCGTTTTATCGCAAAGCGGTCCGTTTTTATAACCACCAGTGGACAGCAGACATTCAGCGCGATACACCCGTTTTGATCTAAAGACGGGAATATAATTATGGCAAGCCTGAACGACATCCGCAGCACTTTTCTGGGCAATTTTGTGAAAAACGCGCACAAACAGGTCGAAAGCGCCTCTTTAGTGCCGCAAAATGACCCGACATTGATGTTCACAAATGCCGGTATGGTGCAGTTCAAAAATGTCTTTACCGGCCTTGAAACCCGCGATTATACCCGCGCTGTCAGCAGTCAGAAATGTGTGCGCGCCGGGGGTAAACACAATGATCTGGATAATGTCGGTTATACGGCGCGTCATTTGACATTTTTTGAAATGTTGGGGAATTTCAGCTTTGGCGATTACTTCAAAGAAGAAGCCATTACATTTGCCTGGGATTTGTTGACAAAAGACCTTGGGTTGACCAAAGACAAGCTGCTGGTCACGGTATATCACACCGATGACGAGGCTGCCGATATTTGGAAAAAATACGCAGGGCTTAGCGATGATCGGATTATCCGCATCCCCACGGATGACAATTTCTGGTCGATGGGCGCAACTGGCCCTTGTGGTCCATGCACCGAAATTTTCTTTGATCATGGCGATAAAATATGGGGTGGCCCGCCTGGTTCTGCGGATGAGGACGGCGACAGGTTTATCGAAATCTGGAACCTTGTGTTCATGCAATATGATCAGCTGGAAAACGGTGATCGCATAAATCTGCCAAAACCGTCAATTGACACCGGCATGGGCTTGGAGCGATTGGGGGCTTTGTTGCAAGGCTCCAATGATGTGTTCGACACCGACCTTATGCGCGATTTGATTGAGGCCTCGGCCCATGCAACGGGCGTTGACCCTGACGGGGATGGCAATGTGCATCACCGGGTGATTGCGGATCATTTGCGCTCGACCTCCTTCCTGATTGCCGAGGGGGTTTTGCCTTCCAATGTTGGGCGGGGCTATGTTTTGCGCCGCATTATGCGCCGTGCCATGCGGCATGCGCATCTGTTGGGGGCAAAAGATCCGGTTATGCACCGTTTGGTGCCGGCACTGGTTGCACAAATGGGGCAGGCTTTTCCTGAACTTTCGCGCGGGCAAAGCATGATCGAAGAGACATTATTGCTGGAAGAAACCCGTTTCAAAACTACGTTGGACCGTGGCCTGAAACTGCTGGATGCAGAGCTGGAGGGCCTGGGCGCGGATGCAGATTTATCCGGAGATACGGCATTTAAACTCTATGATACATACGGTTTCCCGCTGGATTTGACCCAAGATGCGTTGCGCGAAAAGGGGCATGGTGTTGACCTGGCCGGGTTTGATGCTGCGATGGCTGCACAAAAGGCGAAAGCCCGCGCGGCGTGGTCTGGCTCGGGGGCGGCTGCGGATGAAACCGTTTGGTTTGATGTGGCAGATCAACACGGTGATAGCGAATTTTTGGGCTATGAACATGACATTGCAGAGGCGCAAGTGCTGGCATTGGTGCAAAACGGAGGTCGTATTGCGGGCGCAAAACAAGGTGATGGAGTGCAAATTGTGGTGAACCAAACGCCGTTTTACGCCCAATCCGGTGGGCAAATTGGCGATGCGGGTACGCTTAAAACCGATACTGGCGTGGTGACGATCACGGATGTCAAAAAGAAGGCTGGCGTTTTTGTGCATATGGGTACGGTTACGTCGGGCGAAATTTTGCAAGATCAGGTCGCGGAACTGGCGGTTGATCCTGTGCGGCGCGCAGCCATTCGGGCCAACCATTCAGCGACGCATTTGCTGAATGAGGCCTTGCGCAATGTGTTGGGCAGCCATGTGGCGCAACGCGGATCGTTGAATGCGGATAACCGCTTGCGGTTTGATTTTTCACATCAAAAAGCCATGAGCACCGATGAACTTGCGCGCGTAGAGGGCGAAGTGAACAGTTATATTCGGCAAAATAGTCGCGTTGAAACCCGCATTATGACCCCGGACGGGGCGCGGGATTTGGGCGCACAAGCGTTATTTGGGGAAAAATACGGCGATGAGGTGCGCGTGGTTTCCATGGGCGTATTGCGCGGTTCGGGCAAGGGCATCGACGCCAACACCTATTCGCTGGAGCTTTGCGGGGGCACCCATGTGGCGCGCCTTGGCGAAATCGGGGTGTTTAAACTGGTGTCCGAGGGGGCCACAGCCAGTGGCGTGCGCCGCATAGAGGCTCTGACCGGCGCCGGGGCATTGGCCTATATCGCGGGTAATGAGGATGCGTTATCTAGTGCGGTTGAAGCGATGAAAACTACGCCAGAACAACTGCCAGAACGTATCAAGACGCTGCTTGATGAGCGTAAGCAGATGCAAAACGAGCTGGCTAATTTTCGCAAACAACTGGCGATGGCGGGATCTGGTCAGGCCGAGGTGAGCGTGCAAAATATCAAGGGTATGGCGTTCTTGGCACAAAAGCTCAGTGGCGTCTCAGGCAAGGATTTGCGCGGTATGATCGACGAACATAAAACGCGCCTTGGCACAGGGATTGTGCTGTTGATTGCCGATACGGGCGGCAAGGCGGCGATTGCCGCGGGGGTTGCGGGGCTGGATGTCTCGGCGGTTGATGTGGTGCGGGTTGCGGCTGAAAAACTGGGTGGCAAAGGCGGCGGTGGCCGTGCGGATATGGCGCAGGCCGGTGGGGCAAGTGCCGATAATGCAGATGCGGCGATAGCGGCCGTGATTGAAATGTTGGAGGCATAAATGAACGTTTACGCGATAGTACATATAGATGTGACGGATGCAGATGAATACGCCAAATACGCGGCGCTGGCCGGGCCTGCGGTGGCAAAATTTGGCGGCGAATTTCTGGTGCGTGGCGGGGATGCCTTGCAGATGGAAGGGCAGGGGCGTGCGCGCAATGTCATCATCCGTTTTGCTGATTGGGACACGGCCAAATCCTTTTATGCCAGCCCCGAATACCAAAAGGCGTTGTCCTATGGCCTGCCTGCATCGGCCCGCGAATATACCTTTGTTGAGGGGGTTTGATGGCTGCCTATATCATTGCGCGCATCGAGGTAACAGACCTTGAAGCTTACAAAGAATACGCCGCTAAAACCCCAGCAATTGCCGAAAGTTTTGGCGGGCGCTTTTTGGTCAAGGCCGGTGCGTTTGAACAGATTGAGGGTTCCGGCCCAGATCGTCATGTGGTGATTGAAATGCCCGACAGGGCGACGGCGCGGGCGTTTTATAACAGTGCGCAATACCAAGCGATCCTGCCGATTGCCTTGCAAAGTGCCAAGCGCGATTTGGTGATCGTTGAGGGGGCATAGATGTGTCGCTGGGCGGCCTATATCGGGCCTGACATTTTTCTGGAAGAGATCGTCACGCGCCCCGAACACTCGCTGATTTCGCAAAGCCTGCACGCCGATGAGGGCAAAACCGACACCAATGGCGACGGGTTTGGTATGGCATGGTACGGTGCCCACAACGAGCCGGGCCTGTTTCGCGACACCTATCCTGCATGGTCCGATCCCAATTTGCTTAATCTTGCGCGGCACGTTAAATCGGGGCTGTTTTTAGCCCATGTGCGGGCCTCAACCGGCAGTGCTACCAGTCGTAATAATTGTCACCCGTTCGTGTATGAAAATTGGTCGTTCATGCATAACGGCATGATGGGCGGTTATAATGGGTATCGAAAATCCGTGGATCAGATGATCCCGGACGCACTGTATCCCTATCGTTTAGGGGCAACCGACAGCGAGGCGGCGTTTCTGATTGCCCTTGGCGATGGCTTGCAAGCGGATCCAAAAGCGGCGTTGGAACGCACGGTATATCGGTTGGAAACTTTGGCAAAAGCCAAGGGCGCGGCACCGTTCATGCGCTTTACGGCGGCGTTTTCGGATGGAAAACGGCTCTATGCTGTGCGCTATGCGTCCGATCGGTTTGCCCCCAGTTTATATTTGCGAAAATCCTGTAAATTCGACGGGCATACCTTGGTTTCCGAGCCGCTGGATATCGGGGACATGAACTGGGAAGAGGTGCCGCCTGCTACCTTTGTATCTGTGGAAAATGCAACTGTAAAAATGTCAGATTTTATTCCGCATCCTTAAATGCGCTGTGTTGTATCGTGGTCGAAATAGGATATTTTGCTAAGGTCAAAGTGGATATCCAGCCGTGCGCCGGACTGCACATCGATATCGCCGTGCAGCCGTGCGGTTACCTCGCTCCCACCAAGATGCATCACTGCAAATGTGTCAGCGCCTGCGGGTTCCACAACATCGAGCAGGCAGTTAATAAACTGTGGTCTCTGCCCGCCGCGCGGTGGCGCATCGCTAAGGGCCTCGGGGCGTAAACCAATGGTTAGCGTTTTATTGTTATAGGCTTTCAGTCCGATGGGGGGATTATAGTCGATCAACTGGATGGGCGGCTCATCTGTGCGTGTAACCGAGATCTGGGCGGTGTTGTCTTTAAATACTATTTGCGCCTCAAACAGGTTCATGGAGGGCGCCCCCATGAAACCGGCGACAAAAGTGTTAAGCGGCTGGTTATAAATCTCACGCGGGGTGCCTGCTTGCTGGATCACACCGTCTTTCATAACCAGAATTTTGCTGGCTAGTGTCATGGCCTCAATCTGGTCATGGGTGACATAAATCATCGTGGCGTTAAGGTTCTTGTGCAGGCGCTTGATTTCGGTGCGCATGGTGACACGCAGTTTGGCATCAAGATTGGAAAGTGGTTCATCGAACAGGAACAGTTTGGGGTCACGCACCAGCGCCCGCCCCATTGCCACCCGTTGACGTTGCCCGCCTGACAGTTGGGCTGGCGCGCGCGTCAGAAGGTCTGTGATCTTCAGCAAAGCCGCAACTTCGTTAATTTTGGCCGTGCGTTCCGGCGCCGGGGTTTTTCGCACTTCAAGACCAAAACCGATGTTTTGCGCGACGTTCATGTTGGGAAACAGCGCGTAGGACTGAAAAACCATGGCAATATCGCGTTTCGCCGGATCAAGGGCGGTTACATCTTTACCCTCAATATCGATGCGCCCCGAAGTGGTCTCAATCAGGCCACCGATACAGTTGAGCAGGGTGGATTTTCCGCACCCCGAAGGGCCAACGAGCACCAGAAAATCACCGGGATCGATATCAAAACTGATATCTTTAAGAATATCAAGATCGCCATAAGCCTTGCAAAGCGATTGAACGGATAGAATCGGCACAGTATTTTCCTTTATTATCAGGCAGATAGATCAGCCCTTGACGCTGCCAGCCACAAGGCCGGAAACGATGAAACGTTGAAATGCGATGGCAAGGATGGCCGGGGGCAGGGTGGCGAGCACCCCGACCGCGGCAATCACGCCGTAATCCGTAACCCGCCCGGCCGCGAAATCGGCGATGGTCACGGGCAGGGTTTTGGCTGACATGTCGCTGGTGAAAATCAGGGCATAAAAGAACTCATCCCAAGCCACCAGAAATGACAGCATACCAGTGGCGGCAATCGCGGGCAGGGCCAGCGGCAAGACCACGCGCCGTAATGTGGTGATGGTTGAGGCCCCTTCCATAAAGGCAGCGTGCTCAATCTCAATCGGTAGAACATCCAGATTTGCTTTCATTAACCATGTCGCAAACGGCAGCAATAATGCGCAGTAAACGATGATCAGGGTCACGGTGTTGTTGAGCATGCCAAAGCTGCCGAAAATCTGGTAAAGTGGCAGCACATAGGTGATGGGTGGTATCATGATGGTGGCCAGAAACACGAATAGCAGTATCATCGGTGCCCCACGGCGTGTGAACGCATAGGCCGCCGGAATGGCGACAACCAGCGCGATCAACGTCGCGCCGCCTGCGGTCAACATGCTGTTGCGCAAGGCGGCCAGAAAACGCGCGCCACTGCCGTCATTTATGTCAAGCAGCTGCGCATAGCGTGACAGATCAATCTGGCTGGGTATCCAGTTGAGCGGCACAGTCGTGAGGTCCGTCGGGGTGCTGATGCTCATCAACACCAGCCAAAGTAATGGCGCGAGGGTGAAAATGGCCAGAAATAGCACGGCGGCATACAGCAAAATACTGTGCCATAGCTGACGTTTCATGCGTTTGCTCCGCTGTTTTGCTGGCGGGTTCCTGCGTAATAGGCCAAAATCAACACAGCACTGATACCAGCAATGATGATCGCATAAGATGACCCGCTACCCGAACGTAGATAGCTGAAATATTCCTGATATACATAGAAACTGGCGGTTTTAGTGCTGTCTGAGGGGCCGCCGCGGGTCATGATATAGATGATGTCAAAAACCCTGAAGGCCTCAATCATGCGCAAGATCAGCACCACCATTAATGGCCCCATGATCCATGGTAGCGTGATGGCGCGAAACCGTTTCCAGGGGCGGGCACCCTCAACTGCGGCGGCCTTTAGCAGATCACCGGGGATGGTTTGCAGGCTGGCCAGTGCGACATAGGCGATCAGCGGAAAATTCTTCCAGACATCAGCCAGAATAACCATATTCATAGCCATTTTTGGATCACCCAACCAGCTGCGGTAATTATCAATCAGCCCGGTTTGCAGTAAAATTGAATTCAGCGCCCCGTAATCGGGATGATAGATCAGCCGCCAGGCCAACGCATTGACGATTGTGGGCACGGCCCATGGCAGGATGATCAGTGCGCGCATCAGCGTGCGGCCACGAAATGCCTGATTAAGTAGCAAAGCCACGCCAACTCCGATTATAACTTCCAGTCCGACGGAGGTGATGGTGAAATAGAGTGTGCGCCCGATAGCCTCGCGAAAATAGGGATCGCTTAGGGCGTAAATATAATTTTCCAGCCCAATCCAAAGCGTAGGACGATTGAGCGCGGTGATTTTTGCGTCTGTGAAACTTTGCCCGAAAGTCTGGATAAAAGGCAAAGCCGTAATCAGGAGGAGTACGGTGATGGCGGGGGCCAGAAGAATCCATTTCTCGTTTGATTTTCCTATGCCCGACATGCGGTTGTACCCCTCCTGAAGTTTGTTTAACGAATGTGCTCAATACGTTTGACTGCCTCAGCAAGAGCCTCATCGACGCTTACTTCACCTAGCAATGCACTATGAATATTGCTTTGCAGGATGTTGGAAACTTCTGTGTAAGAAGGCACCAAGGGGCGCGGGTACATGACCGCAATCGCTTTTGAGGCGGCTGCAACCAGTTCTTCCTGACCGTCAGTTACAGCTGCTTGGCTGTAGGAAGCTTTCCAGATTGGCAAGCTGAGCGTGGCATAGGATTCCTGCACCGATTTATCGGCCAGATAGGCGATATAGGCCCAAGCCTCATCGGCGTGTGGACTGTTGCTTGGAATGCCAAGCCCCATGGAACCGTTCACCGCAGAAGCCGTTGAATGCCCGGCACCACCAAGTCCGGGGACAACGCCAACCTTGCCTGCGACCTGACTTTCTGCGGGGTCATTGACCAGCGCATTCATATAGGTCCAGTTCAAGGCAAAAGCGGCATCGCCGTTTGAAAACACCCGACGCACGTCTTCCTCAAAATATTCGGTTGAGGCAGGGTTTGTCAGGCCAGCGGCCAGTGAGCCATGCATGTATTCAACCGCCTGTTTCGCACCACCTTCGGCGAATGCCGGTACGCCATCGGTGAACAGATCACCGCCAAAAGCGGCTGTCAGGGTGGTATAATCACAGATCATAGCTTCGGATTGTGACCAGCTCCAGACCAGCGGATATTCTACGATGCCCTGATCCTTGATTGCCTGTGCCTGCACCAAAAGTTCGGCCCAAGTGGCAGGGGGCGCGTCAAAACCGGCTTCGGCGAGCATTTCGCGGTTATAGAACATGTATTTTGTGTCCAAGATCCACGGCATGCCAAAACGTTTGCCCTGATATTCAACGGTGGTCCAGGCCCCATCAAAAATCTGGTTGGTCAGGTCCGCAGGGATGCGATCCGACACATCCATCAAAAAGCCACGTTCAGCGAATTCTGCTGGCCAAATAACGTCAAATAAAACAACGTCATAGCCATTGTCGCCAGCGCCAGATGCGGCGACGACTTTGTCGTGCAATGCCTCATAAGGCACGAACTCCATCTCAACGGTGATGCCGGGATTCGCCGCCTCGAATTCGGCTGTCATGTCCTGAATATTTTCTTCGCTATAGGCTGCCTGGCTCATGAATAAGGCATGCAATGTTGTCTCGGCCAATGCACCACTTGCGCTAAGCGCGATGATGGATGCAGCGGCGAGCAATTTTATCTTCGTCATTATATTCTCCCTTTTGAGTTAACGTAATGTTGCATTTGTGCAGCAGTTTGCAGGTTTGTCAAATAGCTAGCTCTGGGGTTGAGTGAATTTCCCTAAAGTTGTTGACCGGGGAAATTTTGGTAGTGATAGATGACCACCCGGCGGGTGCCGGGTGGTTTGATTAATATGTTTTAGGCCAAGGCTTTGCTCAGGTTACCCTCGATTTTTTCCAAAAATCCTTCGGTCGTCAGCCATTTTTGATCCGGTCCCACCAGCAACGCGAGATCCTTGGTCATGTGGCCGCTCTCTACGGTATCGACGACCACACGTTCCAGCGTTTTGGCAAAATTCATCAGGGCCGCGTTGTCGTCAAGTTTGGCGCGATGTTTCAGACCACCGGTCCAGGCGTAGATCGATGCGATGGAGTTGGTCGAGGTGGCCTCACCCTTTTGATGTTGGCGATAATGGCGGGTCACGGTGCCATGCGCCGCCTCAGCCTCGACGGTTTGGCCATCCGGCGTCATCAGGATTGAGGTCATCAGCCCGAGTGAGCCAAAACCCTGCGCAACCGTGTCAGATTGCACGTCACCATCATAGTTTTTGCACGCCCAGACGAATTTGCCGGACCATTTCATCGCGGCCGCTACCATGTCGTCAATCAGGCGGTGTTCATAGGTGATACCAGCGGTTGCGAATTTATCGGCAAACTCGGCGTCGAAAATCTCCTGAAACAGGTCTTTGAAACGCCCGTCATAGGCTTTCAGAATGGTATTTTTGGTAGACAAATACACAGGCCAGCCCATTTTGAGGCCATAGTTCAGGGACGCACGCGCAAAATCACGGATAGAATCGTCACGGTTATACATGCCCATGGCAACCCCGGCGGACGGGGCGTCATAGATTTCGTGCTCGATAACCTTGCCGTCTTCACCGACAAATTTCATGCTAAGCTTGCCCGGGCCGGGAAAACGGAAATCGGTAGCTTTGTACTGATCGCCAAAAGCATGACGACCAATGACAATCGGATCCGTCCAGCCGGGCACAAGGCGCGGCACGTTTTTGCAGATGATCGGGGCGCGAAAAACCACGCCGCCAAGAATATTGCGGATAGTACCGTTCGGTGAGCGCCACATTTTTTTCAGGCCGAATTCCTCAACCCGCGCTTCATCCGGGGTAATCGTAGCACATTTGATGCCAACGCCGTATTTCTTGATCGCTTCTGCGGCATCAATGGTGATCTGGTCGTCTGTGTCATCACGGCTTTTCATGCCAAGGTCATAATATTTCAGATCGACATCAAGGTAAGGCAGGATCAATTTATCTTTGATAAAAGCCCAGATAATACGGGTCATTTCATCACCGTCCAGCTCAACAACCGGGTTTTCAACTTTAATCTTGGCCATGTCTATTTCCTTTGTTGGATTCGCTCATTAATAGTATCTGTATACGTAGGTATACAAAATGTGAAGCCGTTGCATCTATTCTTGCAGCAAAGTATCAGGCATACAACGAAAAAGGGAGAGATCATGTCTGGCACGGATCATGCGCGCGATGAGGGCTGGCTTGGGCCGACGCCTGCCTTCATTCTGGTAAATCCCCAGATGGGCGAAAATATTGGCGGTGCTGCGCGGGCTATGTGGAATTTCGGGCTGGACCGGATGCGTCTGGTAAAGCCGCGCGATGGCTGGCCAAACCAAAAGGCTGTGGCGATGGCTTCGGGCGCGGGGCGGGTGCTTGATCAAGTTGCGTTAACACAAACAACCTCTGAGGCCCTCGCGGATCTTAATTATGTATTTGCCACAACCGCCCGCAGCCGGGATTTGACCAATCTGGTAATGACCCCGGAACGCGCGATGGCGCATGCGCGCGAACTGATCAAAGAGGGGCAAAAAGTTGGGGTGCTGTTCGGGCCAGAGCGGGCAGGTTTGCAAAACGACGATATTATACAGGCAAATGCGCTGATCTCGATTCCGGTTAATCCGGCTTTTGCCTCGCTTAATCTGGCACAATGCGTGCTGCTGTTAGCCTATGAATGGCGCCGCCAACAGGCCGATATACCCGCCGAGGTTTCCGCCATGGCTGGAACACGATTTGCCAAGGTCGTCGAGGTGCAAAAGCTGGCAGAACGGTTGGAAACACGTCTGGATGAGATAGGGTTTTTCTGGCCGGAGCAAAAACGTCTGTCTATGGTGGAAAATATCCGCAATATGGTGTCGCGCCTGCCCCTTACGGATGCAGATGTGCGCACATTGCACGGAGTTTTCAGGGCCTTGGCCGAAAAAGGGCCAAAGACGACATATCGGGATGATTAGAGGTTTCAAATGACACGCAGTATTTTTGAAGACGTAAGCGGTGACAAGGCCGCACCTGCCCAGCCAAAGCCCAAAAGCACATCGGCGCGCGGTGCGATTGCGATCTGGCTGATGGTGCTGTTTGCGCTGGTTAGCGCGATGATTATCGTTGGCGGGCTGACGCGGCTGACAGATAGTGGCCTGTCAATCACCGAGTGGAAACCTGTGACCGGGGCGCTGCCGCCGCTCGGGGCTGTTGATTGGCTGGCAGAATTTGATAAATATCGCGCAACACCGGAATTTATGCTGCAAAATGCAGATATGACCTTACAGGAATTCAAAAGTATTTTCTGGTGGGAATGGGGGCACAGATTTTTAGGGCGCTTTGTCGGATTGGTTTGGGCTATCGGGTTTTTCTGGTTTCTGGTGCGAAAAGGCATTCCAACCGGCTGGACAGGGCGGTTATTTGCAATCGGTCTCTTGGGTGGATTGCAAGGGGCGATTGGCTGGTGGATGGTGTCCAGTGGCCTGACGGGGCGAATGATCGATGTCGCATCCTACCGTCTGGCTATACATCTGGGGCTGGCATTCATTATCCTTGGCCTGATTGCCTGGTACGTGTTTGAGCTGCGCCAAAAGGCAGGTGAATTACTGCAAGCGCGCCGCCGCCGTGAGGGTGGTTTGATGCGCCTGAGCACCGTGTTGCTAGGCGTGCTATTTGTGCAAATATTACTGGGGGCCTTGGTGGCAGGCATTGATGCCGGGCGCGCCTTTCCCACATGGCCGGGCATGGCGGGGGCTTTTCCACCTTCGGAAATTTTTGATTATGAACCAATTTGGACCAACTTTTTTGAAAACCCGGCACTGGTGCAATTTAACCACCGTTTACTGGGGTATTTAGCGTTTTTACTGGGTGGGGTCATTTGGTGGAAAAGCCGGAAATGCGCGCAAACAGCGGTGCGGATGCGTTTTGACTGGATGATGGTGATACTGTTTGGGCAGGTGGTTCTGGGCATTATCACGGTGCTTTACGCAGCCCCGGTGCATGTGGCGATTACCCATCAAATCGGGGCGATTGTGTTGTTTGTGATAACGTTGCGCGCGCGCTTTGGGGCCGCTTACCCGGTGGCACAGAGAGTTGCGCGTGGCTAAGGGCTACTGATCCCATTCTGGCGCGCGTTTATCCAAAAACGCCGAAATACCACCGCGCGTTTCCCGAAATAACATGTTTTGCGCCATGACCTCGCCAGTATAGGCATAAGCATCCTCTAACGTCATTTCGCCCTGTTTATAAAAGGCCTCCTTACCGATCTTCACGGCAACTCCCAGTTGGCCGGCAACTTTTTCGGCCAGCGCGTTTGTGGCCGTTTCAAGGGCATCAGGGGCGACCACCCGGTTAACCAGCCCTAAAGTCCGCGCCTTTTCCGCATCGATGAATTCACCGGTTGTCAGCATCTCAAAGGCATGTTTTCGATGGATATTCCGGGTTAGTGCCACCATCGGGGTTGCACAAAACAGGCCAATATTCACGCCATTGACGCCAAACCGCGTGCCTGTCGCTGCCACGGCCATATCGCAAGTCGCAACCAATTGGCAGCCCGCAGCAGTGGCAATGCCGTGGACTTGGGCAATCACCGGCTGGGGTAGCTTTGTGATACTGCGCATCAAGGCGCCACATCGGGCGAACAAAGCATTGAAATAGGCCTTACCACCATCTCCATTCTGGCGCGCGGCGGTCATCTGTTTCAGGTCATGTCCGGCACAAAAAGCCTTGCCCGCCCCCTTGATGATAACGGCGCGGATCGTGCTGTCTGTGGCCAGCATGTCTAACTGATCCTGCAAAGCGGCCAGCATTTCGTCAGAAAGCACATTCAGTTTTTGCGGCAGGTTTAACGTAAGTGACGCAACGGCATTGTTGTCTGAACGCAATAATATCTGGGTCATGGGCATTTCCTTGATATGGTTAAACCACAGTTTCACGCAATCACTGGATTGGAAAGCAAAATGATACCAAAGATGGGTATTCCTGAAATACATGAATTTCTGGCACGGGAATTCCCGCAGATGAAAGACATGTTCGAGATCATTGAGGTCGCGTCGTTCAGCACAAAAGTCCGCATGCGTATCACGGATGAAAACCTGCGCCCCGGTGGCACCGTATCTGGCCCTGCGATGTTCACAGCCGTTGATTGCGCGTTTTATATCGCGATATTGGCAATGATTGGTCCCAAAGCTTTGGCGGTCACTACAAATTGCACGATCAACTTCATGCGCAAACCCGCCCCGGTCGATCTGATCGCAGAGGTTAAGATACTGAAACTTGGCAAAGTCTTAAGCGTCGGGGATGTGATGTTGTACTCCGAGGGCATGGCGGACCCGGTTGCCCATGCAACCCTGACATATTCGATTCCAAAGGCCGAATAAATGGGGTATAATAATACCTAATTTGTAATGCATTGAAATTATTACGTAATTTCCCGTAAACGGCAATTGACTGTGCGAAAAAAACCCTTAGAACCCTGTTATCGAATACGTAATCCGAAACGGACCAAGAAAATGAAAACATTCTCAGCCAAACCGGCAGATATTGACAAGAAATGGATACTGATCGACGCCGAAGGTATCGTTCTGGGCCGTCTTGCCAGCATCGTTGCCATGCGCCTGCGCGGCAAGCATAAGGTGTCGTTCACACCGTCCATGGATATGGGCGACAACGTTATCATCATCAACGCCGAAAAGGTGCAGATGACGGGCAAAAAGCGCTCGGATAAGAAATATTACTGGCATACGGGCCATCCCGGGGGCATTAAATTCCGCACGGCCGGCGATATCCTCGAAGGGAAGCACCCCGAACGTGTGATGACCAAAGCCGTGCAACGCATGTTGCCAGGTGGACCTTTGTCAAAACAACAAATGACCAATCTTCGTGTTTATGCAGGGGAAAAACACCCCCATGAAGCCCAAAACCCCGAAGTTCTGGACGTTAAAGCCATGAACCCCAAAAATACGCGGAGTGCCTGAACATGAGCGATGACATCAAAACACTCGATGATTTGAAAGAGGCCGTAGTTACCGAGGCCGCACCAGAAGTGGTGGCGACCCCGCGCGAACCTGTGCGCGACGATCTGGGCCGTTCCTATGCTACCGGCAAACGTAAAGACGCAGTTGCCCGGGTCTGGATCAAACCGGGTTCTGGTAAGGTTACGGTTAACGGGCGTGAAATAAACAAATATTTCGCCCGTCCGGTATTACAAATGATTTTGCGTCAACCCTTTGAAATTACAGGGGTAACTGGTGAGTTTGACGTGATGGCAACGGTTAAAGGCGGCGGGCTTTCGGGCCAGGCTGGTGCGGTTAAACACGGTATCTCAAAGGCTTTGCAGCTTTATGAACCCTCGCACCGCGCAGCCCTGAAAGCGGCAGGCTTCCTGACCCGCGACAGCCGCGTTGTGGAACGCAAGAAATACGGCAAACGCAAAGCGCGCCGCAGCTTCCAGTTCTCGAAGCGTTAAGAGCGAACTTTCGTTTTTACCACAAATACAAAGGGTTGCGGTTTCGCAGCCCTTTTTTTATGCAGTGCAGCTTGTTCGCGGAATATTGAAACCATTGACTAACTGATTTAGCGATTTTAGCATAATGGCATCTATTTAGCTGGTTTTTCGTGGCATATTATGAGAATACGCAAGGGCACTTTGGCAGAGCATTAGTGCTTTTAGGTGCTAATTATTTGTATTTTAACATTGTTCGAAGAAATAACTTTTGAGGTTTTTACTATGAAAAATATATGCTTGGCTTTTATCGCGGCTTTGATGATGACGGTAACGACTGCACATGCTGCCGATTTTGATAAAGGGGTGGCTGCTTACGGCGAAGATGATTACCCTACAGCTCTGGTTGAGTTTAGCGAGTTGGCGGAGGAAGGACATGCTGGCGCGCAAACTTT
>CAYSAZ010000015.1:0-4437 GCA_964429065.1 uncultured Rhodobacterales bacterium | reverse complement strand
GGTTATGGCGTGTTGGAGGATTTTGTACTTGCGCATATGTG
Organism: uncultured Rhodobacterales bacterium; assembly: GCA_964429065.1. GTDB lineage: Bacteria > Pseudomonadota > Alphaproteobacteria > Rhodobacterales > Rhodobacteraceae > NORP23. Next base: position 4,396 of record CAYSAZ010000015.1, on the reverse strand, counting down.
GGTAAATATTGGAGCTGCGAATGGTGATAAAATTGGCGCTAAATTTAGGGGCATTGTTGCTGAGGAAATGACACAAGCTGACATAGCTACGGCGCAAAGAATGGCTAGAGAGTGCATGGCAAGCAATTACGAAAGCTGCGGGTATTAGGGAATAAATTTTCGTGCATATTACTACACAATATCAACATCTTATCGTGTTATGTGCGTGTTGTAAAAATAGCAGTTAGTTAGCAGGTTTTTAACCCAGCACGTAAAGTATTGATATCATAAATACTTTTGCTCGGTTGAATTAGCCAAACGCTAGGTTATCTGCAAACACGCAAAAACATGTCGAATTTCCGGAAATTTTTCCGTTTCCGGCATAATATTTTAACATTTCTAGTAAATTACATTGAAAACCGATCAATATTGGCGCATTTCATATATGTACATAATATCTAAAGGATGTTGCTATGAAATTTTCGGGTGTTATCGCGATCATTATCGCGTGCTTTTCCCTTGCAGCCTGCGCGACGCGCACAACGGATTACACAAATCCCGTGCCGGCAAATATCAGTGCTAACTGGCGTCTGGCAAATGTGCAGGTGATTGTCCCTGATAGCTTAACGACAACCGAACAAAATTCCTATGCGCCCGAGGCTGATATCGTTTGGCACGGCGATGTTTATGGTGCTGGCAGTCGTCAACAGCAAGTGGCGGCAATTTTGAAAGATGGCATAACGGATGCAGCTGCGCGGCTTTCGGGGGCAACGCCGGTGACTATTCAGGCGACTTTGCTGCAATTTCATGCATTAACCCCAAAGGCACGGGTGCGTGTTGGTGGCATTCATAATGTTGATTTCATGGTGCGCGTTATCAACGCAAACACCGGTGAGGTGTTGGTAGAGCAAGCGCGCATCGAGGCGGATGAATTTGCCTATGCAGGCGCCGCTGCCGTTGGGGCCGAGGCGCTGGGGCAAACCCAAAAGGTCCGTATTAGCAACCGTATCAACCTTGTCGTTTTAAACTGGCTCGGGATTGCAAAAGAATCCGAGCGGATTACTTTGGGCGGCGTTTCAGGTATCGGGCGCTGATTTTAGCGCCGCCCGGATATAGCTCTTTATATTCAAAGCGAAATACCTGCGCACAAATATACAACAATCAGGAAATGCAATGCCAGTTGGAATATTCGATAGCGGTCTTGGCGGTCTGACCATCCTTGCCGAGGCGCAAAAAAAGCTGCCCAATCAGGCGTTCGTCTATTTTGGCGATAATGCCAACACGCCTTATGGTGCCAAGTCGGCTGCTCAGATATCAACGATGACCCGCGCCGGAGTTACGCAGCTTTTTGCGGCAGGTTGTGATCTGGTGATCCTTGCCTGTAATACGGCCAGCGCTGTGGCTTTGCATGATCTGCAAGTCGATTGGCTGCCTACAGATAAGCGGGTGCTGGGTGTTTTTGTCCCGATGATTGAGGAACTTACCCGCCGCGACTGGGGGGATAACACGCCCCCTACACATACCGGCCTGCGCGATGTTGCTCTTTTTGCCACTCCAGCCACGGTTGCCAGCGGCGCCTTTGCCCGCGAGCTGAAGTTTCGTGCGCGCGATGTCGATGTTGTCTCGCAAGCCTGCGACGGTCTGGTCGCCGCGATCGAAAAGGGCGATACTCTTGGTGCTGAAATATTGGTAAAAACCCACGTTAACAGTCTGTTACAGGCTTTGCCAGCGCCACAAGCAGCGGTTTTGGGCTGCACGCATTTCCCGTTGGTCGAAGCGATGTTTCGCGCCGCATTGCCTGCGGGCACCAAACTTTTGTCGCAACCCGGTGTTGTTGGCGACAGCTTGGCCGATTATCTGGGCCGCCACCCGCGGTTTATTGAAACCGGGGATGTGACATATCTGACATCGGGTGATCCGGCTGCGATAAGCGATCTGGCGGCGCAGTTTTTGGGCCATAGCCTGCCATTTCGCACAGCAGATTGATTGTCCGACCGATTTGGCGTAAATCGCGTGTAACGTAAGGGGATGCATATGACCAAGACCTATAAAATCGCAATTCTAGGGGCGAGCGGGTACACAGGGGCCGAGCTTGTGCGCTTGATTGCTGGTCACGATGCGATGGAAATTACGGCCCTGACGGCGGACCGCAAAGCCGGGCAGACAATGGGGCAGGTTTTTGCGCATCTTCGCCATTTAGAGCTGCCGTTACTGACACGTATTGAAGACGTGGATTTCAGCGCCGTTGATCTGGCATTTTGTGCACTGCCCCATGCCATGACGCAGGAAATTGTGGTTGATTTACCGTCAAATTTGAAAATAGTCGATATTTCCGCGGATTTCCGCCTGGCGGATGTAAAAATGTATGAACATTGGTATGGCCACGCCCATCACGCGCCGGAATTACAGAAAACCGCTGTTTATGGTCTGACCGAGTTTTACCGCCCAGAGATAAAAACCGCGCGACTTGTGGCTGGTACCGGCTGCAATGCCGCGACAGGACAGTATGCGTTGATTCCGCTGTTGGCAGCCGGAGTGATTTCATATGACGATATCATTATCGATATGTTTTGCGGTGTGTCAGGCGCCGGGCGCAGCGCCAAAGAGGCGATGTTGCACGCCGAAGTTTCCGAGGGTGCGCACCCTTACGGCCTGCCGGTGCATCGCCACACAGCCGAGTTTGATCAGGAGTTTTCCAAGGCTGCCGGGCGTGATATTAAGGTGTCCTTTACGCCGCACCTCATGCCGGCAAATCGCGGGATTCTAGCAACGATACATGTGCGCGGGCAGGTGGACGCAATCCATGCAACTTTGAAAAAAACCTATGAAAATGAACCGTTTATCACTGTTCTGCCCCTTGGCGAAGCCCCGGCCACGCGCCATATACGCGGCTCAAATTTCTGTCACATCGGAGTGGTCGCGGATCGTCTGGAGGGACATGTGCGCGTGTTCTCAACGCTTGATAATCTGGTCAAGGGTTCCTCGGGACAGGCCTTGCAGAATGCTAATTTGATGCTGCATTTACCGGAAACCATGGGCTTGATGCAGGCGCCGTTATTTCCATGAACAGTTTTCTGGGGGCGTATTTGATTTTGCGAAAAAGCTATCGGGCTTTTGAGGACGATGACGGGGTTGCCATGGCTGGCTACATCGCGTTTTCAACGCTTTTGGCGATATTTCCCTTTATGATTTTTGCTGTCACACTAACCGGTATTCTACTGGGGCAGGACCAAAGCCAGGCGGCTGTTGATGCCCTGTTTCGTTTTGCCCCCGTCCACATCGCCCAAACGCTTGAACCGGTGCTAAACGAGGTGCTGCAAGATCGCGGGCAAGGAGTGTTGACCCTGTCGTTTCTGGTGACCCTTTGGCTGGCTTCAAACGCGGTTGAGGCTTTTCGCGTGGCTTTCGACCGGGCTTATAATGTTGCCCAGACCCGCCATTTCATCTGGCGGCGCGCGATTGCCATTGGTTTCGTATTATTAGGGGCGATTGTTGCTGTAATTCTAGGGATTTGCGTACTTTTCGCCCCGCTTTTGCTGCAAATGGCCGAGCGCTGGTTTGATGTGCATATCCCCGATTCGACCGCGGCAGTCAGTTTTTTGCTGGGGCTCGGGGTGTTTGCATTGTTTTTAACAATGATGCACCGATTTTTACCGGGAAAATCCATGAAAGGCAGTCGCCTTTGGCCGGGTATTTTGCTCTCAATTGTGCTGTGGCTGTTTGGGGCGCTTGGGTTTTCCACGTATATTTCCATGACCCCAACCTATGCAATAACCTATGGTACGTTGGCGGGTGTAATGGTGACACTGGTGTTTTTCTACCTGTCGGGCGTGGCGGTGATTATCGGGGCAGAAGTAAACGCTGTGTTGAATAGACCGGTAAAAACCCTTACCTAAAGGGAGAAATTAGAGGGATGTCATGGCAGGTTTGCGTAAAAAACGACGAGTACAATTAATAGTGGTGGGGCTGGTCCTGTTGGTCTCGGCCAGCGCGCTGGTTGGTTTTGCCATGCGTGACGGCATCGAATTCTTTCGCTCGCCGACGCAAGTTCTAAAAAATCGTCCCGCTACCAGCGAGAAGTTCCGCATTGGCGGCCTGGTTGAAGAAGGGTCTTTAAAACGCGGCGAAGATAGCACGATTTCCTTCGTTGTCACTGATGGAAACGGGGCGGTAAAAGTCTCATTCAAAGGCATTTTGCCGGATCTTTTTGGCGAAGGCCAAGGCATGATTGCCAAAGGGCATCTTCAGGGAGATGTGTTTGTTGCCACGGAAATTTTGGCCAAACATGATGAAAACTACCTGCCAAAAGAGATAGTGGATGCCTTGAAAGAACAAGGTGTTTATGCGCCTGCTGAAGGAAATTAGCACACTAAAAACAATCCTAAAACCCGTATTTAAGCTGTAATGACAATTGGTT
>CAYSAZ010000014.1:0-41451 GCA_964429065.1 uncultured Rhodobacterales bacterium | reverse complement strand
CTGCGGCGGTGGATAACCACAAAAATGCCGTAAATCACCGGCATTGCAATCAGGGAAATCCCCATGGCCATGCCTGTGCTGGTACTTTTCAGGTCTGCTTCGAATAAAAACAGACTGACACCGCTCAGTTGGCCTTTCATGTTCATGATTTCCATAATGATGAAATTATTGGCGAAATGCAGACCCATTGCCGCAGAAAGGTTGCCAAGACGCGCGGTTAGATCGGCAGCTATCAACCCCATCACGAGTGCATTTGCAACGACCAGCAAGGCGTTATCGCCAAATGTATCAGGGCTAAAATGCCCAAGTCCAAACAGTACCGAGGGCAGCACCATCCAGATCCAGCGGCTTTGAAACCGTGCTGCGAGCTGTTGTTGCAGGTATCCACGAAAAACCAGCTCTTCGGCGGTGGTTTGGATGAAAAGTATCACTGCGGCTGGCATCATCCACATCAACCATTGTGGCACGGGCATCTGTTGGCTCACATCCTTGGTGGCAAATGTTATGCCCGCATCGATCGCCCCAAAAGCAAACATGATCCCAACGGCGATCCCCCACATCCGCCAGTTAATACGGCGGTTTGGCCCTAAAAGGCTGCTAAGAGGGCGCTTATAAACAAGACGCATCACCAGCCAAAGCGGCGGGATCATAAGGCCGACCATGCCGAGCATGGCAAAGGTTGCAAAGATCGTCTCACCGGCTATCACCACGGGCATCATATTGTACCCCGAATCAACGGACATATTTTCCCTGAGGAAAAAGAGGCCAACCCCGATAGCAACGATGAATATTACATATAACAGCGCAAAGACTATGAATCCGACGATGGTGTGCCAAATCTTGCTACGGGCACGGGCAGGTTCAACGAATGCGTCAAAAGCCGCAGGGAATTGGGTTGGCATGATATTTCCTAGATAATCCGGTGTATTTTGGAAATACCAAAGATAAATCCGCACCGCAATGCTTGAGATTTCCTGCCACAATCCCTATTGCTGAACAAAGCATGATAAAACCAAGCAGGAGCCACCCATGAATTCCGGTCCTTTCGACAAATCAAAACTGCCCAGCCGCCACGTAACCGAGGGGCCAGAACGCGCGCCGCATCGCTCGTACCTATACGCCATGGGCCTGACAGAGACAGAAATCCACCAGCCGCTTGTCGGTGTCGCCACATGCTGGAATGAGGCCGCCCCTTGCAATATCGCGTTGAACCGCCAAGCCCAATCGGTCAAGCTCGGGGTCAAGGTAGCTCTTGGTACGCCGCGCGAATTTACCACCATCACTGTCACAGACGGCATCGCGATGGGGCATGAGGGCATGCGTTCATCCCTTGTTAGCCGCGAAGTGATTGCGGATTCGGTTGAGCTGACTATGCGCGGGCATTGTTACGATGCGCTCGTCGGGTTGGCGGGGTGCGATAAATCCCTGCCCGGTATGATGATGGCGATGATACGTCTAAACGTGCCGTCGGTTTTCATCTACGGCGGCTCTATTTTACCGGGGCGTTTTGAAGGGCGTGATGTGACTGTGCAAGACGTTTTTGAGGCCGTTGGCCAACATCAGGCCGGTAAAATGTCGACCTGTGAGCTGGAAAAACTTGAGGCCGTTGCCTGCCCATCTGCGGGGGCCTGCGGAGGGCAGTTTACCGCCAATACAATGGCCTGCGTTTCCGAGGCAATCGGTCTGGCGCTTTTCCAGTCCTCCGGTGCCCCTGCCCCATATGAGAGCCGCGATGCATTTGCCGAAGCTTCCGGCGAAGCGGTGATGAACCTGTTAAAAACCAACATTCGCCCCCGTGATATTGTCACGCGGAAATCACTGGAAAATGCAGCACGCATTGTTGCCTGCACCGGTGGTTCTACGAATGCAGGCCTGCATCTGCCGGCAATCGCGCATGAAGCCGGTATTGATTTCGATCTTGATGATGTTTGCGCAATTTTCCGCGACACCCCATATTTTGTTGACCTGAAACCGGGTGGAAAATATGTTGCCAAGGATCTCTATGAGGCGGGTGGTGTGCCAATTGTCATGAAAGAATTGCGCAAAGCTGGCTTGCTACATGAAGATTGCATGACCGTTTCGGGCCGCACCATCGGCGAAGAAATTGATCGGGTGACGGGTGATGCGGATGGTAAAGTGATTTATCCAGTGGAAACCCCGATATCAAAAACCGGCGGTGTGGTTGGCCTTAAAGGCAACCTCGCGCCCGATGGCGCAATCGTCAAAATCGCGGGTATGAGCCCCGAAGAAACCGTATTTACCGGCCCAGCCCATGTCTTTGAATGTGAAGAAGACGCCTTTGAAGCCGTGCAAAATCGCACGTATATTGAGGGCGAAGTTCTGGTTATCCGCAACGAAGGCCCATCGGGCGGCCCCGGCATGCGTGAAATGTTAGCCACAACGGCAGCGCTTTCAGGTCAGGGCATGGGCAAAAAAGTAGCCTTGATCACGGATGGGCGCTTTTCCGGGGCTACCCGCGGGTTTTGTGTGGGCCATGTGGGGCCAGAGGCGGCGCATTGCGGTCCGATTGCCTTGGTTAAAAATGGCGATATGATCACGCTCAACGCGGAAAAAGGTATAATTTCAATCGCTGTATCAGACGATGAAATGGAAACACGCAAAGCCGAATGGAAAGGTCCGCGCGAAACGATTTATGCCACTGGTGCGTTGTGGAAATACGCCCAACAGGTTGGTGCTACCCATAAAGGGGCGGTCACACATCCGGGTGGAAAGATGGAAAAACACATTTATGCTGACCTTTAAATCCACCTTTATACAAGCGACAATCATCGCCCTTACGTTCAGCTTATATGGCTGCGCCGATGCCCCTAACCCGTTAACGGGGCTTACGCCTATCCCGAGAGCTGTTACGGTTAATGCGGGCGAGGTTGCTGTTGTTATTGCGGCTCCGCCGGGCTTTTGTGTGGATCGTGCCACAATCGATGAGAACCCGCGCGGTGCATTCATGTTTTTAAGCGATTGCCACACCAATAGCAGCACAGGACAGGTGGCGCGCACCCCGATTTCGGCAATTCTGACGGCCAGCATTTCCCCCACTGGCATGGTTGGCCGTGAGAGCGGCGTAAAACCCGCACTTTCCGCCCTCGGGGCGTTTTTGGCATCACCCGTTGGCCTTTTTTCCATGGGCAAAAGCAATGTTGACAGGGCGGTTAAAATTCTGAAAGCCAAGCAATCTGACGTTGCATTATATTTACTGGTGCAGGATTCCGCGTTTCAGGATGACGCCGGTGCCTCTAACCGGTATTGGCGCGCGTTTTCAGAAATCAACGGCAGGCTGGTTGCGCTTTCTGTAACCGGATACACGAAAAACGACCCCGATGAGGCCCGTGCCTTGCTGATCATCCGCGCGTTTATGCAACAAATCCTTGATGCCAACGCGAATGCTGCGTGACGGCCATGGGTTCAACGCGCCAAAAAAAATCAAAGATCGAGGTGCTTGAAGGTTTTGTCCTGCCTGCTAAAACCAAATGGGCTTTTTGTCCGGATATCTGGAAAACCGCATCGGAATTTGAAATTGAGGGCACTGTTCTATCCGGCACTGAACTGGGTGCGCATGTAACGTTGCATCATGATGGCAAGGATACCGCGTTTAATATTTGTCGCCCAAATGGGGATAAACATGCGCTCCAATTCACATTTTCGCGCTTTGATGGCAGTTTTATCTCGTTGGCATTTGCCCTGCCGCAATCGGAAATACACAAGCTGGAGCGCCATGATTTATTGCGTATTGCGATAAACTCCACCACCCCCGAGCCGTTTGAGGCCTTTGCACGGCTAAACCTGTGTCATGGCCCAAATACGGAACAAATCACCCGCATGATCGAAATCGGGCGAGGTCAAAGTTTTGCTGAATTTGATATTTTCTACACGGCGTTTGAACCGCTGCGGGTCGCTGATATCTGGATAGACCTGATTATTAATGCCCCGCAAAATCGGATGATTACGATAACAAATGCCGTTATTTTGCGCCGTACCCGTGCAGCATTATAGGTTTCAGCTTGCCGGATAGATTCTGGCGCATTACCTTTCGTAAAAAACAACTTTAAAGGGCTAATATGAAAAACGTTTTACGCGCATCCATCACAACACTCTGTTTTTTAGGTATTCCCGTATTGGCACAGGCCGTGCCTTGTGGTGGTAATTTCCAGGATTTTTTAAACGGTGTACGCGCCGAGGCGCAATCGGCCGGATACGTGGCAAGCGCCATAGAGGCCGCCTTGAGTTCGGCCCGTATTGATCAAAAAGTGCTGTCACGCGACCGTGCACAAGGGGTTTTTAAACAAACGTTTCTTGAATTTTCACAACGCTCCATCAGCAGTTACCGCATGTCACACGGTGCCAAAAATATGGATCGCTACAGCGCGGTTTTTGCCCGTGCGCGCGCAGAATTCGGTGTGCCCGCCGAAGTTATCACGGCGTTTTGGGCGTTAGAAACCGATTACGGGGCCGTTCAGGGCGATTTCAACACGCTGAATGCGCTGGCTACGCTGGCTCATGATTGCCGTCGCCCGCAGCTGTTTCGCCCGCAACTTTTAGCAGCGATTGCCATGGTGCAAAACGGTGATCTTGATCCTGCCAACACCACCGGCGCTTGGGCTGGTGAGATCGGGCAGGTACAAATGCTGCCACATGACATTGTGACCAAGGGCATTGACGGCGATGGCGATGGCCATGTGCGCCTGAAAACCAGTGCCCCGGATGCAATTTTGACGGCTGCCAATCTGATTAACACCCTTGGCTGGCACGCTGGCGAGCCGTGGCTGATTGAGGTAAGCACCCCTGCCAACATCGCTTGGGAAAAATCGGGATTGCACACAAAATTATCCGTTTCGGACTGGTTAGCAATGGGTTTGCAGGCGCGAAATGGCAATATGCCAAGCGCCGGGATGGCGGCATCATTGCTGGTACCCCAAGGGCGTAACGGCCCGAAATTCCTGGCTTTTCGCAATTATGACGTCTATCTGGAATGGAACCAATCGTTTATTTATTCGACCACCGCCGCGTATCTCGCGACCCGTCTTGGTGGGGCTGCGCGCTATGATGCTGGAAACCCCGATGCCGGTTTAAGTGACGGACAAATGAAACAATTGCAGCAGATATTGACGGCCAAAGGCTATGATGTTGGCAAGATCGACGGCATTTTAGGGGCCAGAACCCGCGCTGCCGTACAAGCGGAACAACACCGCCTTGGCATGCCCGCCGATGCTTGGCCGACACCGGCATTTTTGGCAAAATTCTAGGGCATTTCAGCATATTTGCGCAAATCCCACGTTAGATTACTGATTTTGCGTTCTAACCTGCGGGTTTTTGCGAAATAAAGCTTTTGCAATACGTTCTGCTCAGCTGTTAATTCACCGTTGAAGTCGTTCTCTAACTTACGCAGGGTTTCATCCTGTTCACGTTCCAGCGTGGCAATATCGCGCCTTATTTCATAATAGCGCAGCCCGTAAAAATTGGCGAGCTTTAGCCCCGCGACATCGGATGAACATACCGCATTAAGATCACTGCCACGGCGGCCAATTTGATACGCATTCGGGCGGGTGCAATATTGTTTTAAACCTTCAAGACGCGCCCGCAGCCATGCGGTTTGATCCGGAGCGATACCGTATTCGACACAAGCTTCACGATGTTCATTAATATAGCTTTGCGAACGGCCGTTTGCGCCATCATTATACCCAATCGCTTGCCAGTTTCCACTGCGGCACGCATCCTCGGAAAGACTGGCACAAGCACCAAGGGCAAAAAACAGCGAAACCACAATAAATCTGCGCAACATCACGAAATCCTTTCTTTACTATACCTGTTCAGCATATATCAGACGATATGTTCTGTGTAGAACACATTATTGGCGTCACTACTGTAGGCAAACAACCGCTTAGAAAGAGTTAAAATGCTAACCTGGCAACAAACTGGCTGGATGCTGTTCCTGTTAACCTTTCTGTTTTCTGTAATTTTTTTATGGTTTCCAGAGATTGATATCTATGTATCGGCTTGGTTTTTTGATGAAATTTCCGGTTTTTCTTATCGCGATAATGCGATTTTTGATTATATCCGATTTTTCTTCATTGATGGGCTGACTTTTCTGGCGCTTTTATCGGGTGTAATGTTGCTCCGCAGTGCTTTGATCGGGGCGCGTCGTGCGGTGCATATAAATATCTGGGGCTTTACGGTCGCAACGTTTCTGGCTGGTCCGATTATTTTGGCGAACGGTATCCTAAAGGCGTTTTGGGGCCGGGCGCGGCCATCCGATATAGAATATTTTGGCGGCACCTCGATCTTTTCCCCGCCCCTTGTGATCACAGATCAATGCGCCAGCAATTGCTCGTTCGTCTCAGGCGAGGGCAGTGCGATTTCTGCTGCTGTAATCGTTCTGGCGATCATACTTTGGCCAAACCTAAAGGGTGTCTGGCGTGGTATTGCACTGTTTGGCGTATTACCCATGTCAATGTTTGGCATCAGTTTGCGCATCATCACCGGGCGCCATTTCCTAAGCGATACGATCTTTGCAATTCTGTTTTGCGCACTGGTCGCATGGGGTTTTTACCGGGTTTTTGATATGCAAAAACACCGCCATGCCCTCAAGTGGCGTGATCTGCGCAAAGACCTCTTTAAGGCATGAATTCATGTTAATTCAGACTGTTTTCGCTGCAAAAATCGTCGTTCAGCCATATTTTTGCTAAGCGTAATTGCGTGATCATAATCGCGCCGCGCCGCAGCATTTTTCCCAAGACGCGCCAGCACATCCGCGCGGGCGGCAAAATATGGTTGGTAGCTTGAAAGCTTAGTTTCCAACGCCGCAATTTCTTGCAATCCAAGCGCAATATCCCCGCCGTTGGCAATGGCAACGGCTCTGTTCAATGCCACCACCGGCGAGGGGGTCATTTTATATAGCGCCCCATAAAGTCCTATAATCTGCGCCCAGTCGGTATCGGCCCAGCTAGGCGATTCAGAATGTAGCGCACTGATGGCCGCCTGTATCTGGTATGGCCCGGGATTGCGCGCCGCCAGCGTATGCAGCAACAGCTTTTTGCCATTTGCAATCGCCCTTTTATCCCAGAGACGACGGTCCTGATCTTGCAAAGCCACCAGATCACCCGTTGCATTTATCCGTGCCGCGCGGCGGGCATTGTGCAATGTGATCAACGCCTGCAATCCTGAAACTTCGGGATGTGGCAGCAATTGGCGCAGGATTTTGACCAAACGCAAGGCCTCGGCTGTTAGATTAACCGAACTTGGCGCATCGCCTTCCAGAGTTAGATAGGATTCATTGTATATCAGGTATATAACGGCCAAAACCGGCTGTAGACGCAGGTTAATATCGGCCTTATTCGGGATTTCATAAGCAATAGCGGTATTGCGTATCTTCGCTTTGGCGCGGCTCAGCCGTTGATTCATCGTTACCTGAGACACCAGAAATGCCCGGGCAATTTCAGGCGTGCTCAACCCGCATAATGTGCGCAGGGTCAATGCGACTTGGGCGTCAGACGACAAAGCGGGGTGACAACAGGTGAAGATCAGGCGCAGACGTTCGTCAGGGATTACGTAATCGGTTTCTGACAAAGCATCCTGATCAGATGTTTGATGCAGGGCAATTTCGGCGGATTTTGCGTGGTGCGTTTTTTGGCGCCGCAGATGATCAATCGCCTTGCGCCGAGCTACGGTTAGTAACCACGCCGCGCCATTATCGGGCGTACCGTTGGTTGGCCAAAGGCGCAAAGCCTGGGTTATGGCGTCTTGCAGAGCCTCCTCGGCGAGGTCAAAATCGCGAAACTGTGCAATCAATGCTGCCAACACCCGCCCCGATTGTGCACGGAAAATCGCGGCGAGTGCAGTAGCATCAGGGGCAGTGTTCAAGTATCAAACACCATTACCGGGCGAATTTCGATGGTGCCATATTTGGCGGTCGGGATTTTGGCAGCCCATTTCAAAGCTTCGTCAAGGTCGGTGCATTCCAGCAGGTAATAGCCACCCAACTGTTCCTTGGTTTCGGCAAACGGGCCATCGGTGACACTGGTTTTACCACCGCGCACCTGCAAAGAGCTGGCCATTGCAACCGGATGTAGCGCATCCCCGGCCTTGAAAACCCCAGCGGCTATCGCTTCTTGGGTAAACGCGCCATAATCGGCAAACATATCACCGTCATAGCTTTCTTCGCTGCCGGGGGCGGAATAAATTAATGCCATATACTGCATAGTACTCTCCTTTTTATATCCAATTTCGAAACTGCTTTTGCTGTTTCTGATATACTGACGTTTGCACCTGCCATTTTTCGACATAATAACAAAAAAAATCTGCGGCATCTTCTATGTATGGATAAAATATCTTACGCTGGGCTTGTAAACTCTGTAAATAGGCTCCCATGGCTAAAATCTGTTTTCTATTGTTGTGTCACAAAAACCCCGATCAGGTGGTTAAACAGGTTAATCTGTTGACAAGTGTGGGGGATTTTGTAGCCGTGCATCTTGATGGGCGGGTCAGCAAGGCTGATTTTCAGGCTCTGAAATCGGCACTGGCCGACAATACGAATGTGTGTTTTGCTAAACGGGTGAAATGTGGCTGGGGGGAATGGTCGCTGGTGCAGGGCAGCCTGAATGCATTACGCGCAGGTTACGCAGCATTCCCCGAGGCCTCGCATTTCTACATGCTCAGCGGGGATTGCATGCCGATCAAACCCGCAGGGCATATGCATGATTTTCTGGATCACAGCGGCAAAGATTATATAGAACACCACGATTTCTTTGAGAGCGACTGGATCAAGGTCGGTTTCAAAGAACAGCGTTTGATTTACCGCCACTGGTTTAATGAACGCAGCAACAAGGCGTTATTTTATCTTTCGGCAGGGGTGCAAAAAACGCTGGGCATGGCGCGTGATTTGCCGAAAAATCTGCAAATTATGATCGGGTCACAATGGTGGTGCCTGCGCCGTTCAACCGTCACCAAGCTGTTTAAATTGTTGAAATCCCGGCCAGATATCCCGCGATTTTTCAAAACTACATGGATCCCTGACGAGACGTTTTTCCAAACCCTTGTGTTGCATCTGGTTCCGCGCAATGAGGTCGAATCCCGAACGTTAACGTTTCTGGCGTTTTCCGATTACGGCATTCCCACGGTGTTTTACGCTGACCATCTGGATTTCCTTTTGGCGCAAGATTACCTCTTTGCCCGCAAAATTTCTGATAATGCCACAAATCTGAAAACCGCACTTTCAGAAGAATACCATAGTGAGCGCACTGTGAATATCGGGCCAGAGGGCAAACGGCTGATTGCTTACCTCAACTCGCGTGGACGTAACGGCCAGCGTTTTAACGAACGTTTCTGGGAGCGCGGCAGCAGGGTTGGGCGCAATAACACTTTGCAAATTATCTTGTGCAAGAAATGGCATGTCGGTAAGCAAATGGCCGATATTTTTGCAGATGCATGCGGCATTCCTTCGCTGGGATATGTTTTTGACGAGCAAAACCCCGAACTTCCTGACCTTGGCGGGCTGGAGCGCACCCATATCAAAAGAAATCGCCATCGCCGTGCTTTTTTGAAACTATTGTTTGAGCATCTGAACATCAGCCGGTTGGTGATATGTATGGACCCCAGCAATCTTGAAACGCTCAAGGATTTTGCCGGGGACAGGTGCGATTTGCGCGTGTTGAATGTGGATTGCATTCTGGACGACACATTTCTAAGCGGTCATGCCCTGCGCATCGGCCTGTCGGACAGCCAAACAAGCGCCGCGTTGATTGCAACATTGCGCAATAACATTCGGGCTGATCGCGAAGAGCTGCAGGATATCGGGCTGACTGCATTGTCAAACATTACTGAAACCGGTGATTTTGATACAAATGCCCCGGCACTTGCCGAATTTCTGAAAATCCCACAGCACCACGCCGATAAGATCGCACAATCCCTGTTTTTTGAATAAAGGTGGCCCCCATGTCCTACACATATGATCCGCAGAATATTTTCGCCAAAATCCTGCGCGGAGAAATCCCTAATGATACGGTCCTGGAAACCGAACATTGCCTGGCTTTTCATGACATCAATCCCGGCGCTCCGGCGCATATTTTGGTGATCCCCAAAGGGGCGTACGTGAATTTTGACCATTTCGGCACAGAGGCAACCGACGCCGAGATCGTTGATTTCAGCCGCACCATTGCGCGCATTGCCAATGACATCGGTGTCGCACCCGGGCGGCGCGGCGCAGGCTATCGTCTGATCACCAACACTGGTGTGCACGGGGTGCAGGATGTGCTGCATTTGCATGTGCATCTGATTGGTGGAAAGCGTTTGGGGCCAATGCTTAGCGGTTAATCAAACGTGCTGATCAAACAACACCGGGTTTCCATCGGGATCAATCACGATAAAACTGGCCGGCCCGTTGGTGGTTTCATCAGTCTCGTTTTCAATGGTGACGCCGTCAGCCTTTAGCCGTTTCTGAATGCTCCGTATGTCCGTAAAACCTTCGATATGCTGTGCATCTTGATCCCAACCCGGGTTAAATGTCAGCATGTTTTTATCAAACATACCCTGAAACAAGCCAACAATCGTGTTTTGGTTTTTCATGATCAACCACATGTCTTTAACATTGCCAGTAGTTGTAAACCCCAGCTGTTCATAAAATACCTTTGAAGCTGCAAGATCTTTGACGGTAAGGCTGATGGAAAAGGCACCAAGTTTCATATTTTTACCCCTGAATTTGCGTGAAATATACTTTAACGTATCGCCTTTAGGGCATCTGTCAAGTTTGGTCCTTGAGGGTAGCTTGATAACATGGCAAGCTTGGGGAAATCTAAACAGGATCTGCGCCATGAAAATCGAAGCCCCCGAGGTCGAAGAAGTTGCCAAACCCTCCGTTAGTTGTGATGGCAATGGCGAACACCCGCGCGTCTGGCTGAGCATCCCGGATGATAAGGGCTGGGTTGAATGTGGGTATTGTGACAAACGTTTTGTGCTGAAAAAATAGCGTTGGCGTGCCAGCATATCACCCTACATTATTTTGCGCCATTCGGGGCACATAGAGATCAGCAACCGGAGCGGCGCATATCCTGATCATTTGTAATCGAAAATCCTTAATATGAGCTGTTCAAAGGCAATATCGGCTAAAGTGTTCAGAGCCATTGTTTCTGCCACCTTACGGCGGGGTATATATATGGTGCAAATATTTGCAAAAACCTCCATTGGATATCAAGGGAATATGTGGCAAACCTGAAATTCATTGCTGATAAGGGACGATTATGGCTGATAATACATTTGGCAAAGGGCACCATCTGCATCTGATCGACGGCTCGGGCTTTATTTTCCGCGCCTACCACGCCTTGCCACCGCTGACGCGCAAATCCGATGGGCTGCCTGTCGGGGCAATCGCGGGTTTTTGCAATATGATCTATAAAATGGTCGAGGATAACGCCGGCCCCGATGCCCCTACCCATGTCGCCGTGATTTTCGATCACAAAGGCAAAACCTTTCGTTCCGCCATCTATGATGACTATAAGGCCAATCGCCCCCCCGCACCCGAAGACCTCGTGCCGCAATTTCCGATAATCCGCGATGCCACCCGCGCCTTCAATCTGCCCTGCATCGAGATGGAGGGCTATGAGGCCGACGATATTATCGCCACTTACGCCGTGCAAGCGCGTGATGCGGGCGGGCGCGTAACGATCATCAGTTCAGACAAAGATCTGATGCAACTGGTTGGCGGCGGCGTTGAAATGCTGGACGCCATGAAAAACCGCCGCATCGGAATCGATGAAGTTGAAGAAAAATTTGGCGTTGGCCCTGATCGTGTGATCGACGTGCAATCCCTTGCCGGGGATTCGGTTGACAACATCCCCGGCGCGCCCGGCATTGGGGTCAAAATCGCCGCGCTGTTGATACAGGAATACGGCGATCTGGATAATCTTTTGGCACATGCCGAAGAAATCAAACAGCCCAAACGCCGCCAAACCCTGATTGAAAAGGCCGATCAAATTCGTATGTCCCGTGAACTGGTGACCCTTAAAATCGACGTGCCTGTCAGCGAAACAATTGATGAATTCGAAGTGCGGGAACTGGATCCGGACACCATTTTGAAGTTCATCGCCGAAATGGAATTCCGCACCCTTACCACACGCCTCGCCGCGAAACTGGGAACCAAAGCCCCCGAGATAAAAGAGGTGGAGCCAGCGGCAGAAACAGCCCCGGACACCGCCGAGCTGACCGCGCCCATTGACCCTTCAAAATACGAAACCGTCAGAGACGCTGCCGCCCTGCAACTGTGGATCGACGCCGCCTATGCCCGTGGCTGGGTTGCCGTAGATACCGAAACCACCGGCCTGAATGATATGCTCGTTGACCTTGTTGGCGTGTGTTTGTCGGTCGAACCCGGTTCCGCCTGTTACATCCCGCTCGCACATATTTCTGGCGAAGATGACCTGTTCGGCGGGGCGACCCGCGCTGATGGCCAAATGGACAAAGCACAGGCATTAACCATGTTAAAACCGATGTTGGAGGATCCCTCAATCCTGAAAATCGGCCAAAACATGAAGTACGACGCCAAAATTCTCGCCCGCAATGACATCACGATTGCCCCGATTGATGACACGATGCTGTTGTCCTACGCGCTCCACGGTGGGTTGCATCGTCATGGCATGGATTTCCTGTCGGAACGGTATTTGAAACATACGCCGATCCCGATTAAAACGCTGCTTGGTACCGGAAAATCCGCGATCACCTTTGATCGTGTGCCCATCGCCGACGCCGCCCCTTATGCTGCCGAAGATGCCGACATCACCCTGCGTCTGTGGAAAATGTTCAAACCCCGCCTTGCGATTGATGGCATGACCACCGTTTACGAAACGATGGAACGTCCGTTGATCCCCGTGCTGGCTAAGATGGAAATGACCGGCATCAAGGTTGACCGCGATCATCTTTCGCGCATGTCCAATAACTTCGCTCAAAAAATGGTGGGGCTGGTGGATGAAATTCACACCCTTGCAGGTGGTAGTTTCAACGTCGGTTCCCCCAAACAGCTGGGGGAGGTTCTGTTTGACCAGATGGAATTACCCGGTGGTAAAAAGGGTAAAACCGGCGCCTATGCAACCGGCGCCGATATCCTTGAAGACCTTGCAGCCGAAGGGCATAAATTGCCCGCGCTGGTGTTGGATTGGCGTCAAATGGCCAAGCTGAAAAGCACCTATACAGATGCGTTACAAAACCACATCAACCCAAACACGGGGCGGGTTCACACCAGCTATGTGATCTCTGGCGCGTCCACTGGCCGCCTTGCATCGACCGATCCGAATTTGCAAAATATCCCCGTTCGCACCGAAGAAGGCCGCCGCATCCGCGAGGCTTTTATCGCCGATGAAGGCAATGTTCTGCTTAGCCTGGATTACAGCCAGATCGAGCTGCGAATACTTGCCCATATAGCCAAAATCGACAGTCTGAAGCAGGCGTTTTATGATGGTCTGGACATTCACGCCATGACCGCCTCCGAGATGTTCGGCGTGCCGATTGAAGGCATGGACCCTGCCATTCGCCGCCAGGCCAAGGCGATTAATTTTGGGGTGATTTACGGGATTTCCGGGTTTGGTCTTGCCCGAAACCTGCGGATTCCCCGCGCCGATGCCCAGAAATTCATCGACACATATTTCGAACGTTTCCCCGGTATTCGCGAATATATGGACGCCACCGTGGCCTTTGCCAAGGAACACGATTACGTCGAAACCTTGTTTGGACGGCGTATTCACACGCCTGAGATTAACGCCAAAGGGCCGCATGCCGGTTTCGCCAAACGGGCCGCAATCAACGCACCGATCCAAGGCACCGCCGCCGATATCATCCGCCGCGCTATGATCCGCGTGCCAGATGCCATCGTACATCTTCCGGCAAAGATGCTGTTACAAGTGCATGATGAATTGATTTTCGAAGTGCCTAAGGATGCTGTCGATGAAACCACGAAAATCGTTAAAAAGGTCATGGAAGCGGCCTGTTTACCAGCCATAAAACTGGATGTTCCACTGGTGGTCGATGCTGGACAAGGCGCGAATTGGGCAAAGGCCCATTAGCGCATCCAGGTATGATCGTCCGGTTTCCAGGCAAATTTATTCATATCAATAAATATCGCCATAACACGTCGCGTGCGTCCGCTTTCGGTTTTGATTGCTGCAAAATTGACCGAGGCCCAAATCTCAACCCCATCGCGGGTTTTATAGCTGCGTTCGGTATGGCTCAGCGCCCCTTCAGCGATTTGTGCCCATTCCCGCCGGTCCGCCATTTTTTGCGCTGACCCGTCTTTACACAATGTAAAGTAATCCTCTTTCAGGATATTATCCTCAGAGTAATCGAATAATTTCAATGCGTTATCATTTGCATCCACGACCATTCCATTGCCATCAAACCACACCAGCGATTGCGATGCTTCAAGCGCATCCATCAATCCGCGTTTTTCGATGCCACTGGCACGATTTTGAGTTTTTTCCAGCCGATCGACTTTTGAAAACATGCTACTCATGGTTACGACCCTCTCCTTTACACCGGCATTTTGTCACTGATTCGTTAAGAAGGCGTTAGAAGTCGCTGGCGATGCCCTTTTTTTCCCAATCCCCATAGCGAATTGGCTCCGGACCATCGCGCCCACCCAGCTCTGTAGGTAAATTTAGCGATTTATCCACAGCTTTGCGCGCAGCGGCCTCTTGTAAAGCTCTTGTTGCAGCATCCGCAATACGGGCTTTTTTCTTGTCGTCGTTTTGTGCCATACAGACAGGATATTCCGCAAAACAGAGTGATCGCAAGGGAAATACCGAATGAACGACCAAAAATTGAGCCATACATGAGCACCCCGGGCTTGCCTGCACGCCTGGCCGCGGCGCAAATATTGCACAGCATTTTGCACGACGGTGAGATGTTCTCGACCGTTGTGAGCGGGAAAACCAACCCGTTGCGCGAATTGCCGCCTTCGGCACGCGCACGGGCACAATCGCTGAGCTTGGCGACCCTGCGCCATTTAGCGCCTCTCGATGTGGTTCTGGATCAGTTTTTAAACAAATCCCCGCCCCTTAAGGTGCGCAATGCCTTGCGTCTGGCAGCATGTGAACTGCTGGTCGATGGCATTGCCCCCCATGCGGCAGTCGATGCGGCTGTGCGGTTGGTGCGGGCCAGCCGTAAAACTGCGCATCTGTCGGGCCTGACCAATGCCGTTGCCCGCCGTGTTGCCGAGCACGGGCCAGAAATATGGGCCGATATGGAACCACAGGAATTACCCGCATGGTTGGCAAATCCAATCCGCAACACCTATGGCGAACAGGCTTTGAAGGGGGTTGAGGCGGCGCACGCCAATGGCGCGCCGCTTGACCTAACCCTGCGCGATAGTTCAGGCGCTGAGAAATGGGCCGCAGAACTTAACGCCGAAATTCTGCCTACGGGCAGCCTGCGCCTGCAAAAAGCCGGGCAAATATCGAAAATGGCGGGCTATGATGATGGCGCATGGTGGATTCAAGATGCTGCCGCCGCGTTGCCTGTGCGGCTGTTGGGGGACATAAAAGGGCAGCAAGCGCTGGACCTTTGTGCGGCGCCGGGGGGTAAAACCATGCAACTTTCGGCGGGCGGGGCGTGCGTAACGGCGGTTGATATCTCTAAGGATCGTTTGCAACGGGTTAATGAAAACCTGCGCCGCACCAAGCTTGAGGCCAAGGTTATCGCCAGTGATATTGTGCGCTGGGCGCCGACGGAAAAATTTGATGCGATCGTGCTCGATGCACCCTGTTCTGCCAGTGGTACTATCCGTCGACATCCCGATCTGCCGTTTGCAAAATCCAATGATATCAAAGAACTGCTGCGCCTTCAGGGCAAGCTGTTGCTGCGGGCGTTTGAATGGTTGAAACCGGGCGGGCGGCTGATCTATTGCACCTGCTCACTGCTACCCTCAGAGGGTGAGGCGCAAATCACGCGGTTCCTGCAAACCCGCCCAGACGCACGCCAATTGCCAGCTACAACACATCTGCCCGACCTGCCCAATGAGTGGGTGGATGAACAGGGCGGTTTGCGCCTGCGTCCCGATTTCTGGCCTGACCGCGGCGGAATGGATGGATTTTATGCGGCAATTCTGGAAAAAGCATAATATGCCTGCGTGACAAATCCGCCCTATGCACAGTATATTGCCCTAACAATAAACGAGCAAACACCCTATGCCCAACCCGTTATGGATACTGCGCGCCTTTCTTGCCCGCCTTAAGCGAAGATATATCTCGCTTTGGCATATTATCCATGCGCGCACAGCCAGGCCACAGAAAATTCCGGTAGAGTTTGCCCATCACGTAGAGCCGCGTTCAATCGGGTCATATGAAATCGGCGAAGAGTTAAAGCAAGGGCAGTTCTTTTTTGCTGGCAAGCAGGTAGATGTGCCCGAGGGTGCCATTTGGAAAATCGCTTCGCCCAGTCCGGATTTCACGGCCGATATGCACGGGTTCAACTGGCTCGATGATCTGGCCGCCGTTGGGGACAGTCATGCACGTATTCTGGCCCAAACCTGGGTTCTGGAATGGATTGAACGTTATAGTGGCGGTAAGGGACCGGGCTGGACACCAGCGCTGAGCGGGCGACGCATTTTACGCATATGTGCCCACGGCGAATTTCTTTTTAATCGTCTTGAGGCTCACAGAGCCGGATTGATCTTTCATTCCCTTGCCCGACAGGTCAATTTTCTGGAAAAAAGCTGGCGCCATGAGGCTGGCAGTTGGCCGCGTCTTGAGGCCTTAACCGGATTGATATTTGCTGGCGTCTGTTTTGATGGGCGCGCGCGTTCCCTGCACAAGGCCAATAAGGCCATTGGCGCCGAGGCGGCGCATGAAATCAGTGCAGATGGTGCGATTTCTACCCGTAATCCTGAAGAACTGATGGAACTTTTCACCCTTTACACATGGGTTATGCGCACATTGGAAGATGCAGGCGAAACCCCTGATCCGCGTCTGATCACGGCTCTAGAAAATATAGGTCCCACCCTGCGTAGTTTGCGGCTGGGGGATGGGTCATTAGCACGGTTTCATGGTGGTGGACGCGGGCGCGAGGGGCGGCTTGATCAGGTGTTGTCAGATAGCCGTATTCGTGGCAATCGCACCGGCGATCTGGCGATGGGCTTTGAACGGCTGACCTCGGGGCGCATCACGGTGCTGGTGGATTGTGCCAGCCCGCCGCCGTTTGCATTTTCTCAACACGCCCATGCCAGCACGTTGGCGTTTGAGATGTCTTCGGGGCGGTTTCCCATGGTCGTGAATTGCGGCGCCGGGCAGAAATTCGGACCGGAATGGGAGCATGTTTGTCGCGAAACCGGGGCCCATAATACGATTGTACTGGATGGGATTTCCTCGGCTAAAATGGCGCCAGAGGGGTATGTCAGCCAAACCTTTGGCCAACGTCTGTTGCGCATGCCAGGTAACGTTACTCGCAAACGCGCAGCCGATCACCTTGGGGTCGCTTTGCGCGCATCACACGATGGGTATAAAGCCATACACCACCGTCATTTGCACCTAAGCCCCGATGGACAGGAATTCACCGGCCAGGACAGCTTTTCAGCTCCAAAAGATGCTCCTGCGCTGCAAAGCCCTACATTTGAGGCCCATTTCCATCTGCATCCAAACGTGCGGGCAAAAATCTCTGACGATAAACAAACCATCGCCCTGCAACTTCCCAACAAAGAGGTTTGGACGTTTCGGCAAACCGGTGGTGAAATGACGCTGGAAGATTCGGTTTATCTAGATCAATGGCGGCTAAAACCGCATGCGACAAAACAGATCGTGGTATCCGGCACGATTGTGGAATATGCGGGGCAGATACATTGGTTTTTCAAACGTGTTAAAGATGGCGCGTGCACGTCCCCCATTGATCGCAACAGCGCAACATCTTGAAAACACACTCTTAAAGGAGCTTTTCGCATGTCCTCTAACCACGTTCCTGTAAAACGCGCCCTGCTGTCGGTTTCCGATAAAACTGGCTTGATTGATCTGGCAAAAAAACTGGATGAACACGGGGTTGAGCTGCTCTCGACCGGCGGGACGGCGCAGGCTTTGCGCGACGCGGGTCTGCCTGTGATTGACGTGTCCGAAATCACGAATTTCCCTGAAATGATGGACGGACGGGTGAAAACTCTACATCCCATGGTGCATGGCGGATTGCTGGCGCTGCGCGATAATGCGGACCATGTGGCGGCGATGAAAACCCACGGTATCGGCGCGATTGATTTGCTGGTTTCCAACCTTTACCCGTTTGAGGCAACCGTTGCCACAGGCGCGGATTATGCACGCTGCATTGAAAATATTGATATCGGCGGCCCGGCAATGATCCGTGCAGCGGCCAAGAACCACGGGTTTGTAACCGTGGTCGTGGATGTCGAGGATTACGCCGATGTGATTTGGGAATTGAACAACCACAAGGGGGCGACGTGCCTGAAATTCCGTAAAAAACTGGCCCAGATTGCCTATGCGCGCACAGCCGCCTATGACGCGGCGGTTTCCACATGGATGGCGGATGCAATTGATCGCCCAAACCCGCGGCGGCGCGCTATTGCCGGGACACTTGCCCAAACCCTGCGCTATGGTGAAAATCCGCATCAATCGGCGGCATTTTATACGGACAGCACGGCTAGCCTCGGGGTGGCAACGGCGACGCAACATCAAGGTAAAGAACTGTCGTATAACAATATTAACGACACTGACGCCGCCTTTGAGCTGGTCGCGGAATTTGATCCAAATGATGGTCCGGCCTGCGCCATTATCAAGCATGCCAACCCGTGCGGGGTGGCCCGTGGTACGACTATGTTGGCGGCATACAAGGCGGCTTTTAACACAGATAACGTATCACCGTTTGGTGGAATTATCGCACTAAATCAAACGCTTGACGCTGAAACAGCCACAGAGATCACCAAGATTTTGACCGAGGTTGTTATCGCCCCGGATGTAACTCGCGAGGCCCGCGAGATATTTGCCAAAAAGAAAAACCTGCGCCTTTTGACCACCGGCGGATTGCCCGATGTACTGGCAGCCGGGCGCACATGGCGCAAGGTCACAGGCGGGTATTTGGTGCAAGATCGTGACAACGGACATCTTGCCATCGCAGATTTGAAAACCGTCACCAAACGCGCCCCGAGTGCCGCAGAATTGGCCGACCTCATGTTCGCCTGGCGGGTCGCAAAACACGTAAAATCAAACGCCATTGTTTACGTCAAAGACGGCGCAACAGTCGGTATTGGCGCGGGCCAAATGAGCCGGGTAGACAGCAGCCGCATCGCGGCCCAAAAAGCCCGCGACATGGCCGAAGTTCTGGGGCTTTCTGAGGCACCAACCGTGGGTTCTGTCGTGGCATCAGACGCGTTTTTTCCCTTTGCCGACGGCCTGTTAACCGCCGCCAAAGCCGGGGCCACCGCCATCATCCAGCCGGGTGGATCAATGCGCGACGCCGAAGTGATCGCCGCCGCCGATGCCGCAGGTCTTGCCATGGTATTTACCGGCATGCGACATTTCAGGCACTAAAGACGCACCCAGCTTTTCGGCGTAATATCGGGGTTGAACATCTTGGGATTTGCGAACCATTTTTTTGGGGCAACAACGATTTTGTCGGGGGCTGTATTCAGCCATGCGCCCCACCAGGAAAAAGAACTGTTGGCGATGATATTATTTTGACAATGTGCCATTAGCCGCATGTCCTCATATCCGTGATCGCCATCATTTATGTTAACAACCACGCGCTCAAACGGTACGTCCAGATTGTCATACACCCACTTTGGATCATCGGAAAAAATGAACACAACAGGGTCTTTGCCGGTAGTATCGACGACATGCTGTAAAGCGGTTTCGTAATACCCTAAATCACAGGTCTGATAGCTCTTATCCGTGATATAATCCCCGCGCCGCACATGTATAGACACAGCATTACAGTTGCAAATTCGATCAAGCATCTTAGCATTTTGCCCAGATGGCGCGGCTTTCAGTGTCAAATCTTGGCGGATTTGCGCTTGATACCGGGTGAAATATTTTTCACACTGCCAATATCCGTGCAAATATATATTATCTGAAAACTGCTCTGCGGCTTTCATGTATCCCAAAGTGCGCTCACGGCAAAATTGCGGCTCACCTCCAAAATACCGCCACAAAATATAGGGGATACGTTGGTTTCTATCTGGCGGTAATATGGTTTCATCCGCAACTTCTGCTTGAATATCAAACATAAAAAGCTGTGCAACCGCATTGTCTATCGGTCGGCTATCAAGCAAGAGCGGAACTTTATGATCCAGCGCCAACCCACGCCCAATCGCATATTGAAACATCTGGTTTCCAAGCCGACCATGCAACCGGGAAAATATCATTTTATTATCCTTTGAGCCGAAAACTTCCTGATCTGATAACGATACCAGCCCCTGTCCCATTCACGGTGCAGCTTTGCATGTAATGGCAGTTTTTTCTGGATTGTGCTTTCTACGGCCAGCACCGATATACCATTGGGATAAACGACACTTGGCTGCACATCGGTTAACCATGTCATTTGCACAAACGTATCCACTGGACGATCGATTTGTTCGGTTAACTCCAGCAGTCGTTTTGCAACATTTTTACCCACCAACTGTATAGTAGCTTGCAAGCCGGTAACTTGTGGAATGAATAGTTTTTGCCTGTTGTTTGCATCGAGGTTTTTTGCCGGAACCTCACGGTTTTTGGTGGGAAACCGGATATATGAATCGCTATTTGCGTGCCGGATTGCAAGGTCCATCGCATTGGTAAAGCTCTGGGGGTCAACGATCAGATCATCCTCGGCAATAAATGCAAATGGCAGCTTACCCTCAACGATCTTTTGCCAGCATTTTCTGTGGCTAAGAAAACATCCGATTTCTGCGGCAGATAATGGAAAGGGATAGGCCGGTTGCAAGTGGATTTCACGCGTCACCGCAGCACGTTTCTCTATACTTAATTTGCGGCCATCAATCGCAGAAATCACCTGTGCGTTGGGTAATATTTCCAATAATTTTGCAACATTCGGGGCGCGCTGAACACTGCCATCCATGTGAATAATAAACGAAGCGATTTCCATTATATCTTTCAAGTCGTACCTATCTCGTTTTCGCATATCATAACGCAAAAGCCCCGACGTTTCCATCAGGGCTTTGCATTTTTATATAGGCAGGGCTTAACCCTCGGACGAAATCTCTTCGCCGGTTTCCTGATCTACAACTTTCATGCTTAGGCGCACTTTGCCGCGATCATCAAAGCCCATAAGTTTGACTTTAACCTCTTGGCCTTCGGTCAGGATATCTTTGGGGTGGTTGACACGTTCATTCGCCAGTTGGCTGACGTGCACAAGGCCATCGCGTTTGCCAAAGAAATTCACGAATGCGCCAAAATCCATCAGTTTTACGACCTTGCCGGTATAGATTTTACCGGCCTCGGGGACAGCAACAATCTCGTTGATCATGGCCATGGCTTTTTCGATGCTTTCGGCATTTGCCGAGGCAACTTTGATTACGCCGTCATCGTTGATATCAACCTTGGCGCCGGAAACCTCGACGATTTCACGGATGACTTTGCCACCGGCACCGATCACTTCGCGGATTTTATCGGCAGGTACATTCATAGTTTCAATACGCGGCGCATGGATGGAGAAATCGCCCGCACCTGTCAGGGCTTTGTTCATTTCTTCCAGAATGTGCATGCGCCCGTCTTTGGCCTGATCCAGGGCTTTTTCCATGATATCAGCCGTAATACCGGCAACTTTGATGTCCATTTGCAGGCTGGTGATGCCGTTTTCAGTGCCCGCCACCTTGAAATCCATATCCCCGAGGTGATCTTCATCACCCAGGATATCGGTCAAAACGGCATAGTCTTCACCTTCAAGGATCAGACCCATCGCAACACCGGCAACCGCGGATTTCAGCGGAACGCCCGCGTCCATCATCGAGAGTGAGCCACCACAGACCGACGCCATCGAGCTGGAGCCGTTTGATTCCGTGATCTCGGAAACTACCCGCACTGTATAAGGGAAATCGGTCGCTGCCGGCAGAACCGCCTGCAAGGCGCGCCATGCCAGTTTGCCGTGGCCGATTTCACGGCGGCCAGGGCCCATCATGCGGCCCGCTTCGCCAACCGAATAGGACGGGAAGTTATAGTGCAGCAAAAAGTTGGAACGATACGTGCCGGTCAGCGCGTCGATCATCTGTTCGTCATCACCTGTGCCAAGTGTGGTGACCACCAACCCTTGGGTTTCGCCACGTGTAAACAGCGCCGAACCGTGGGTGCGCGGCAAAATACCAACCTCGGAAACGATGGGGCGAACGGTTGTCAGATCACGGCCATCAATGCGTTTGCCGGTCTTGATAACATCGCCGCGCACCACGGCACTTTCCAGTTTCTTGAAGCAATTGCCAAGCTGGCCGTCTGCCTGATCTTCCTCAGATAGCGCCGCTTTGATCGTGTCGCGTGCAGCAGAGATTGCCGCCGTGCGCTCTTGCTTGTCGGTGTTACTGAACGCGGTACGCATTGCTTTTTCGCCAGCTTTTTCGACCTTCGCATACAGTTTAGAATAGTCAGCAGGTTGGAAATCGAACATGTCCTTTGCCGCGCCTTCGGCCAGATCAATAATCATGTCGATTACTGGCTGCATAGCGTCATGGCCAAATTTAACCGCGCCCAGCATTTCAGCTTCGGACAGCTCATAAGCCTCGGATTCAACCATCATCACGGCGTCTTTGGTGCCGGCGATAATCAGATCAAGGCGCTGTTCTGGGTTATCGCGCAGCTTGTGCATGTCATCACACGACGGGTTCAACGTGTATTCACCATCCACGAAACCAACGCGCGCACAGCCAATCGGGCCACGGAACGGTGCGCCGGAAAGTGTTAGGGCCGCAGAGGCCGCAATCATAGCAACCACATCGGGATCGTTTTCCAGATCATGGGACAGAACGGTGCAGATCACCTGTGTTTCATGTTTGAAACCGGGCACAAACAACGGGCGAATGGGGCGATCGATCAGACGGCTTGTCAGGGTTTCTTTTTCTGTCGGGCGGGCCTCACGCTTAAAGAAGCCACCGGGGATTTTACCCGCCGCATAATATTTTTCCTGATAATGCACAGTGAGGGGAAAGAAATCGAGACCAACTTTGGGCTTCTTTTCAAACACAACCGCGCATAAAACACTGGTCTCACCCAAAGTGGCGATAACGCAGGCGTCGGCCTGACGGGCAATTTTGCCGGTCTCAAGGGTTAGCGTTTCGCCGCCCCATTCGATGGATTCTTTGAATTCTTTGAACATTTTATTTCCTATCTGCGATGCACCCCCCATGGGTACTGTCACATTATGTGGCGTCTGCCACGGTTCCGTATTTCTAACGGATATAAAAAAACGCGCCCCGAATGCGCGCGTTTCGGGTATTTTTAACGACGAATATCGAGACGTTTAATCAGGGATTTATACCGCTCTTCGTCTTTGGAACGTGTGTAATCCAGCAATTTACGACGGGTCGCAACCATTGTCAGCAAACCGCGACGCGAGTGGTTGTCCTTTTTATGGGACTTGAAATGCTCGGTCAGCGTTTTGATACGGCTGGTAAGGATTGCAACCTGAACTTCGGGGGACCCTGTGTCACCCTCTTTGATTGCATATTCTTTGATCAGGGCCTCTTTGAGCGCTGGTGTGATCGACATCGTATATTCCTTATATTTAAAGGTTTCATAATCCTTTTTGTCCAGGCCAATGCCAAGATGTCGTCCAGCATGGTCCGTCAAAAAGGGTCACCAAAGCGAATCCGCTGGCAACATGCGCGCGTATAGAGGGAAAGTGCGGGAAATAAAAGAGAAAAGGCACATCCAGTACCGGGTTTAGCCGGCTGGAGCGTTGAATGCGTGCGGCGCAACAGCCAGCAGGGGCTGGTTGTTGCTAAAAATTTGCGGCTATGCAGCTTTAAACGTCATGGCCAAGCCGTTGATGCAATGGCGTTTGCCGGTGGGTTCGGGACCGTCGTCAAAGACATGGCCGAGGTGCCCGCCGCAGCGGCGGCAATGTTCTTCGGTGCGGCGTGAAAACAGGGTGTTATCCTCTTTGAAAAGCACATTACCGTCGATTACATCCCAAAAGCTTGGCCAGCCCGTGCTGCTTTTGAATTTGGTTTCGGACATATAGACTGGCAAATCGCACCCTGCGCAATGGAAGGTGCCCGCGCGGTTTTCTGTTAACAACGGGCTGGTTTCACCCTTAAGGCTGTTTGAAAACGGGCGTTCGGTTTTTTCCCGACGCAGAATAGCGAATTGCGCGGGTGTTAGCAGCGCTTTCCATTCGGCCTCGGTGCGCATGATCTCAAAGCTTTCAGTGGCGGCATATCCTGCACCTACCCCTCCAAAAGAGCCAAGGGCTGCCAGCCCGGTAAAAGCGGCGGAGCTTGCTAAAAAATTACGGCGATTTTGCATGTGTGACCTCATTCATAAATATACATCTCATTATATAGCAGGGTTTTGTGTTTCACGCAGTCACATGTTGCTGAGGGGTTTGTGAACGTTTGACTTGGATCATAACGGGATTTTGACTATTATACTGGCCCATGCTGATAAAGGAGGGTGCCATGCCTGCTGCTAAAACCCGTGATGAATTACTTTTTATCTTGCAAAAAGAGTATGATAAACTGATGAAAACCCTGGCGGATGTGGATGCAGATATAGCGGTTCTTGCATCCAAAGATGATGCGACAACGATCAAAGATACGATTGCACATCGAACCCATTGGATCGGGCTTTATCTGGGTTGGTATGGTGATGGTAAGGCAGGCAAAGACGTGCAAACCCCAGCCAAAGGGTATAAATGGAACCAGTTAAAGGAATATAATGCCAAGGTTCGAACGGCCTCTCAACCCGTTCCCTGGAAAGATATTCTGACCGCATTTGAAGCGGCACATGAAAAGCTGACGGCCATGCTAACAGCCCTTGATAACGCGGCCCTTTACACAAAGCACCTATATCCGTGGATGAATAACTGGACGCTTGGCCGCTGGGCAGAATCAGCAGGGCCAAGCCATTACCGTTCGGCACATAAATACATTCGCAAAATCCTGCGAGAACAGAAAACCTAGGCCAGAGGTAGGGTTACACGAAAAACAGCACCCGGGGCATTTTCTTCTACGGTTAGATCACCGTTCAGATTGCGCATGATCTCGCGGCTGATTGGCAAACCAAGGCCAGCGCTGCCTGCAAGGGTGATTTCGGACAGGCGCGAAAATTTCTCAAATACCTTTTCACGATCCTCAATCCTAATGCCCGGCCCGTTGTCAGTGATGCCGATCATGGCAATTTTTCCGAGTTTTTGGATGCGAATGGTGATTTGCGGGTTTTCAGCACGGCCGTATTTTATGGCATTGGACAAAAGGTTGATGAACACCTGCGCAAGACGGTCAAAATCTGCCATCACCATGATGTTTTTGTCCCCCTTACGAATGATTTTAATGTCAGAAGTATCGCGCACACCTTTGCTGCTGGTCAGGGCGTGGACGATAGCTGCATCCAGAGATACAGGCTCAAGCCGCCAGTTTATACGCCCGCTTTCCAGCAGGCTAAGATCCAGAATTTCGTCGAGCAGGCGGGTAAGGCGGCGGCTTTCTGTATTTATGATCCCGACAAACCGTTGAGCTTGTTCGCTGGCGATATCAGGTTCATCACGCAAAATTTCTGCAAAGGAACGGATCGAGGTCATGGGCGTGCGCAACTCATGGCTGATTTGGGATAGGAATGCATCTTTTTGCGCCCCAAGCTCGGTCAACTGCGCATTTGCTTTGCGTAATTTGCGGGCGGTTTTGGATAATTCCCGGGATTGGGTCTCCAATTGTTGGGAATATTCCATGATTTGTGCGGTTTCATCGGCAATTTTCAACAATTCTTCAACAGAAACCGTGCCACCCCCGGCGATCTGGGAAACCATAGCATGCGCCGAAGCTGCGCCAACACTGCCGGTAAGTTCACGTTCCAAGCGCTCAATGAAACTGTCGGTTGGATCAGGCAAGCCGGAGGTTTTGTTCTGTTCAGCTGCGGCTTGCGTAAACAGGCGGTGGGCAAAAGTGGTGCCCAGAATGCGCTGGGCAAGGGTGAATAGATCCTCGGACGTGGCTGAACGGCGGATCAGCACGCCAGTGCCACCGGGGCCGGTTTGGCGAAAAACATCGACAAATTGCGCACCTTGTATACGTTCCAGTTGGCGCGGCGTTACAATCAGGGAAAGTCCGATAAACAGGGCCGTATTGACAGAAAGTGACCAAAGCATGGAATGTACAAGCGGGTCATATCCCGTTAGCCCCAACAATTCTTGTGGGCGCAACCAGGCATAGTCAAAGAGACCGTTTTCAAGTATGCCAGAACTAAGAATAAACGCCCCCTCAAAGCTTGGCAGGAATAACGTATACGCCCAAAGGATAAACCCTGCGGCAAGGCCAGTAAGGGCGCCGGTGCGTGTGGCGCCTCGCCAGAATATACCACCCAGCAGGCTAGGTAGAATCTGTGCAACACCGGCAAATGATATCAAACCAATAGAGGCCAGCGCCCCAGACCCCCCCGTGAGGCGAAAGTAAAAATACCCCAGCAGCAATAGCCCCGCAATGCTAAGACGACGGCTAAGCAACAGTACGCGGCGCACATCGCCACTGGTGGCAAGCCGGTCTTTGCTGCGGCCAAGCCAAAGCGGCATGACGATGTGGTTTGACACCATGGTGGAAAGGGCAATCGTGGCGATAATCACCATCGATGTCGCCGAGGACAGCCCACCAAGAAAGGCAAATAATGCCAGCGCGTTTTGCCCCTCGGCCAAGGGCACGGTCAGCACGAACAAATCCGGGTTTGACCCGGGCGGTAGGATATACTGCCCGGCAATGGCGATGGGCAGCACGAACAGGCTCATCAGGAAAAGATAGGCCGGAAAGGCCCAACTGGCAGTTGAAAGATGCCGTTCGTCTGAATTTTCAACGATTGTGACCTGAAACATTCGTGGCAAGGTGATGATGGCTGTGGCAGACAGAAACGTCAGTGCCACCCAGCGTGGGCTAAAAATCTGGTCGCTGCGCAACATTTCAGGTGACATATGGGCAAAAATTCCGGCAGGCCCGTTGCCGATGCCCCAGACCACGAATATGCCCACAGCAAGCAGGGCGAAAAGCTTTACCACGGCCTCAAGGGCAATCGCGGTGACGACGCCGTGGTGGCGCTCGTTGGCATCAACGTTTCGGGTGCCAAAGAGGATGGTAAACAACGCCAGCACCGCGGCAATCCAGAGGGCCGAGGTATTTCCATCACTTACACCCGTGCCGTTGTCAGGGGAAAACACCGAAAAACTGGTGGTGATCGATTGTAGTTGCAGCGCAATATAAGGCGTAGAGCCAATGACAGCCAGCAGGGTAACCGCAACCCCAAGGGTGGCGCTTTTGCCATAACGTGAGGAAATAAGGTCAGCAATTGAGGTGATCCGCTGTGTACGCCCGATTCGCAGAAGTTTGCGCAAAATCCACCACCAACCGATGAAAACGAGGGTTGGGCCAAGGTAGATCGTCACGAACTCCAGCCCGTTGCGTGCCGCAGACCCCACGGCGCCGTAAAAAGTCCAGGCAGTACAATAAACCGAGATCGACAATGTGTAAACAAGGGGTGAGCGCAACCACCCCAATTGCCCACGCTCTGCCCGGCGTTCGGCCCAAAAGGCGACGATAAACAGCAAGGACACATAGGCAATACTGGCAGCGATTAGTATGTTGGAGGTTAGCACATTAGCCCCTCTCTTCGCCTTCGCTCAGCAGATATGACATGCGGCGTGCCAGCAGGATCAGTAAAAACCAGACGCTAAAAACATAGAGAAACGGCAATGGTGCGCCAAATAGCAACGTGTTTTTTGTGAAGATACCGAACATCGGCGAGACAAGCATGATAATGCCAAATATCGGCAAAATAAGCGCGGCATCATACCTGCGGCGGCGGCGAAACGCGCGCTCGGCAAGGTCAGGGGCAGGTTTGAAGGTCATGCTAACATTTCCTTAACCGCCGCCACAATTTCAGCGTTGGCGAACGGTTTTGTCATAAACTGATCCACGCCAATTTCTGTCGCAGTCTCGCGATCACGCGCTTGCCCTTTGGCCGTAAGCATCAATATACGCGGGGCATTTTGCAAAGCGCTAAGGTCACGCAGGATATCAAAACCCGAGCGGTTGGGCAGCATGACATCAAGAATAATCAGATCGGGATTCAGGCTGTGCATACGGGCCATCGCATTGGCACCATCTTGTTCGGATTCAACGCTAAACCCTGCGCGTTCCAGCAGAAACGACAGCGATTCTATTATGTTAGGCTCATCCTCGATGATAAGAATATTTTTGACCATTCACCCCTCCCGTTAGCAGCTTGATACTGCTTTGTGCTGCTAGAATAGCGAAAAATATGGCTCCATAACAAGGTAAATGAAATTCGGGGGTGGGTTTGGGAGGATTACTAAACTACTAAACTAGTTTAGTAGTTTAGTAAAAATATGTTAACTATATGATTAATATCAATAATTAGCATATTCTAAGAAATAGAGCCGTTGGTTTAGCGTATCTGTGTTTCAGATCGCGCAGTGCAACTTTTGCGTGTACAGACGCGGCAACTGATGCCTATTTTATGTGGTTTCCGGTCTTTTGGCAGCCAGGATGCTAAAATATCGGCCTGATCCTGTGGTATGATCAGCATAGCAGATGTATAAACCGGTGGCATGCCGAACCGGGGTGTGGTGCCGGATGTGGCAAAGGTTAATGTAATGAAACGTGCAGAATTTGGTAACTCAACATGGGTATGCAACGGCTGGTCTGGCAGGGTAAACCCTTGATATATTGGCCAGAGTGGACAGGTGTTGCCATAACGAGGCAAGGCAAAGGCAGGCAACGGGCGGCGTATTAGGGCGTGACCGGCTGCATTAACAATGATTAACCCCATTTCAGGAATATCGTGGTTCAGGCCTGCCAGACGGCAGAAAACGGTGTGTAACGGTACGTTGAAGGTATCTGCCAAAATTGCGGGGTTGTATTTAGCTGTTTTGGCGGCACGTATAAACGCATCCACCGGCAAATCTTTGGCGTCATTAAGATATGTTAACAGACGGGCCTTTACCATAATGTGGGCTTGGGGCGTTTGCACATCTGCTGCTTGATCAATCAGCCGGTCAATATCGCTTTCATCAGCATCCGGCATGTCGAGGGCCGGGAAATGATATGCATGCCCGTTCATGAATTGATCAAGCTCTTCTTCGGGCGTAGCGGCTCGTGCGGTTTTATCAGTGGCCTGGTCAAAATACGCGGTCAGGGCCTGAGCGACATCAGATAACCGTTTGCTTTCATCATGTATTGCTGTGTGAAATCGGGATTTCTGCGCATCCGGGATGCCTGAGGTTGATGTCAGGATGCTGGCAGTAGAACGGATCGCCGTTATGTTTGACAGCATTTGATGCAGGCTTTCGGCCAGAAATGGATCATGGGTCAGACGGTCGGACAGGGCAGAAATTGCCCCCTCCTGATCGCGGACCTGACGATAGAGCGAGGCCAGCAACTGCGACCAGCCCGGATACCGCCCGACAAATTCTGCCAATACATCCGTTTCCGGCGTTTGGGCAGGGATATACGCTGCGGCTTCTTGTATAGCGCCAATGAGCGCAGAATCGGCACCCTCGGATAGAGAGGTCACAGAGACATTCAGCTCACGGGAAATTGCCAGCAAAATCTTACCTGCGATTCCACGTTTATTGTGCTCAATCAGATTGAGGTATGAAGTGGATATCCCGGCGCGCGCTGCAAGTGCCGTCTGGGAAACCCCAATTCGGGTGCGATGCTCTCGGATGCGTGTCCCGATAAGTGATTTGCCCATATGGTTAATCCATTACTTTCAGGTACTTGGTTATTTTTGTAAAATATTTTACAGTTTACTGCGATTGCTATTGCTTCTTTTTACAAAAAAACACTGCAATAGTAAATATTTATTGCATTTTTGACAATTTACAGGGACATTAGAACTGGGCGCTAAGGCCCACCTGCCGCTCTTGGCAGTTATAACTGACACGAATGGGAGGAAATTCATGTCTGAATTTAAAACTAATCGTCGTAGTCTGATTAAGTCGAGTGCCGCTATTGGCGCTGGCTTGGCTGTACCGACGATCTTTACTGCCAGCTCTGCAGCTGCCTATACGAACGAGCCTACGGGTGGTTCGGTTACGCTTGGCTTCAACGTTCCACAATCTGGTCCATATGCGGACGAGGGTGGCGACGAGTTGCGCGCGTATGAACTGGCTGTTGAACACCTGAACGGTGGCGGCGATGGTGGCATGATGAACACATTTTCATCCAACGCGCTAAAGGGTAACGGTATCCTTGGCAAGAAGGTTGAATATGTAACAGGCGACACGCAGACTAAATCTGACGCGGCGCGTGCATCGGCCAAATCCATGATCGAAAAAGACGGCGCTGTGATGATTTCTGGCGGTTCCAGTTCTGGTGTGGCGATTGCTGTGCAGGGCCTGTGCCAAGAAGCTGGCGTGATCTTTATGGCCGGTTTGACCCACTCCAACGACACAACCGGTAAAGATAAGAAAGCCAACGGCTTCCGTCACTTCTTTAACGGCTATATGTCTGCGGCGGCTCTGGCACCTGTGCTGGAAAAAATGTATGGCAGTGATCGTAAGGCATACCACCTGACGGCTGATTATACATGGGGCTGGACACAACAGGAATCCATTGCTGCGGCGACA
Source organism: uncultured Rhodobacterales bacterium (assembly GCA_964429065.1). Lineage (GTDB taxonomy): Bacteria > Pseudomonadota > Alphaproteobacteria > Rhodobacterales > Rhodobacteraceae > NORP23. Next base: position 10,698 of record CAYSAZ010000014.1, on the reverse strand, counting down.
GAAGCCAAAGGCTGGGAAACTGTTAATAACGTGCTTACACCGCTGGCGACACAAGACTTCAGCTCGTATGTTGCGCCTGTTCTTAACTCCGGTGCCGATATTCTGGTTCTGAACCACTATGGTGGTAACATGATCAACTCGCTTACGGCGGCTGTTCAGTTTGGTCTGCGTGATAAGCAGGTTAACGGCAAAAACTTTGAAATCGTTGTGCCATTGTACTCGCGCCTGATGGCTCGTGGTGCTGGTGAAAACGTTAAAGGCATCTTTGGTTCAACAAACTGGCACTGGTCCTTGCAGGACGATGGTTCCAAAGCGTTTGTTAAATCCTTTGGTGAAAAATACGGTTTCCCACCAAGCCAGGCTGCCCACACAGTTTACTGTCAGACGCTGCTTTATGCGGATGCATGTGAACGTGCAGGCACCTTTAACCCATGTGGCGTAGGCCAAGCACTTGAAGGCTTCAAGTTCTCCGGTTTGGGCAACGGCGATGTTGAGTATCGTGCCGAAGATCACCAGTGCTTCAAAGACGTGCTGGTTGTGAAAGGTAAGGAGAACCCAACATCCGAGTTCGATCTGCTCGAAGTGGTTGAAGTTACGCCACGCGCGCAAGTTGAATATGCTCCGGACAATGAGTTCTTTGCCGGTGGTGCTTTGGGTGAATGTAACCCGGGCGCTTAAGTCTTCTCATTGAGAATACCTGCCGGTCGCGCCTTGTGTGCGGCCGGATTTTCACTGGCCTGACCAGCATGTAGATATGCATAAATACGGGACGTAAGCGATGGACGCCATCTTTCTGCAAGTATTAAACGGGTTGGATAAGGGCAGCGCCTATGCGCTGATCGCTCTTGGCCTGACCCTTATTTTTGGCACGCTTGGCGTGGTGAATTTTGCCCATGGGGCGCTGTTCATGCTCGGGGCATTCTGCGCCGTTGTCATGCGCAAAATTCTGCTGATTTCGAAAATTACGCTAGACCCTGAAAAAGTTAACTTTCTAGGCAAACCCCTTGAGATCAAATCCACCTATGTCGAAGCATGGTTTGGAGATTTCGGGGCTTGGATGATCGATTATTCGGTGCTTATATCAATTTTCTTTGCCATTCCTGTGATGGCGTTGATCGGCCTGATCATGGAGCGGGGCTTGATCAAACATTTCTATCACCGCCCCCACGCTGACCAGATTTTGGTGACCTTCGGGCTGGCGATTGTTTTACAAGAGATCGTCAAGGCGTTCTTTGGTGCCAACCCGATCCCGCAGGCGGCACCCGATGCGATGGGTGGTGCGATGGATATCGGGGTGCTATTTGGATTCGCTGAATATGCGGTGATTTATCCCTATTGGCGGCTGATCTATTTTGTTTTTGCAGCCGTGGTTATCGGTGGCGTGTTCAGTTTCTTGCGTTTCACCACCTTTGGGATGGTTGTGCGTGCAGGCATGGCCGATCGTGAAACGGTCGGGTTGCTGGGCATTGATATTGATCGTCGATTCACGTTGATGTTTGGCCTTGCCGCGGCCGTGACCGGGGTGGCCGGGGTGATGTATTCCCCCATTTTGCCGCCCAATTATCACATGGGCATGGATTTTCTGGTGCTGTGTTTCGTAGTTGTCGTTGTTGGCGGTATGGGCAGCTTGCCGGGCGCCGTGCTGGCTGGATTTCTGCTTGGTTTCCTCGAGAGCTTTTCCTCGATGAACGAGGTTAAGGCGATTTTACCCGGGATCGACCAGATTATTATCTACCTTGTTGCCATGGTTGTTCTTCTGGTGCGTCCGCGTGGCCTGATGGGCCGTGCCGGTATGATGGAGGAGTAAGCTATGATTAGTAAATTACGCAATAACGACAAAACGCTGATGGTGTTTTTTACAATACTGGTCCTGTTGGGACCAATCATTCTGGCACCCTTTGGCGCGGGGTATCCCGATCTGCTGCAACGTTTTGCCATCTTTGGCATCCTTGCGGTTGGGTTTAACATTCTGTTCGGGCTGACCGGCTATCTCTCATTTGGCCATGCAGCGTTTCTGGGTGTGGGGTCGTATTCGACCGTTTGGATGTTTAAGCTGCTGACGATGAACATCATTCCGGGCATTATACTGGCGGTTATCATGTCAGGGCTGTTTGCGTTGCTGATCGGGTTTATTACCCTAAGGCGCTCCGGTATTTATTTCTCGATCCTGACACTGGCCTTTGCCCAAATGTCCTATAGTCTTGCGTATTCGGTACTGACACCGATTACCAACGGTGAGACCGGCTTGCAGATACGGCTTGCAGATCCCCGCATTCTGGACGGGGTTGCTAGCAGCGGTACATTGCCCTCAACCAACCTGTTTGGTCTTCAGATGAATGACACGTTTCGCACGACGCTATTTGGTATGGATTTGCAGTTTAACGTCGGGTTTTATGTGTGCGCCTTGATCCTGATTGCGGCATTTTATCTGTCTATCCGCATTTTCCGCTCGCCTTTTGGGCTGATGCTGCGGGCGGTTAAAACCAACCAGAATCGTTTGCAATATACCGGCATCAACACGCGCCCCTATACGCTGGCAGCCTTTGTGATCTCGGGCATGTATGCCGGTTTGGCCGGTGCTTTGCTGGCCTCGATGGACCCTTTGGCAGGCGCTGAACGTATGCAATGGACCGAATCCGGTTCAATCGTTTTGATGGTGGTTCTGGGCGGTGCAGGCACATTGATCGGCCCGGTTCTGGGCGCGATATTCATCAAGTATTTCGAAAACATCTTTTCGCGGATCAACGACAATGTGCTGCATGAATGGTTTGATATCCTGCCGGGGTTCCTAGAAACCGTTATGGTCTGGATTGTACATCCGTTTGTTGGCAAAGGCTGGCATCTGACGCTGGGGGCGCTGTTTATGCTGGTGGTGATCTTCCTGCCCGGTGGTTTGATGGAGGGTCTGACCCGTATTTCGGGCTGGCTTGGCCGCCGTAAAAAGACTGTTGTAAAAGATGACTCTGCGCATCCACCGGCTGAATAAGGAACAAGCTTAATGGGTATTCTCGAAGTTCAGAACGTTAACAAACATTTTGGCGGTCTGCATGCACTTAACAATGTAAATCTGGATGTGTCAGAGGGGTCGATACACGCAATTATCGGACCCAATGGCGCTGGAAAATCAACCTTTTTGAATTGCCTGATTGGCAAGCTGGAGCCTGACACGGGTTCGGTTATGTTTCAGGGCAAACCGGTATTGGGCAAAAAACCACATGAGATCAATCAGTTAGGCATCAGCCGCGTGTTTCAAACGCCCGAGATTTTTGCTGATCTTACGGTATATGAAAACGTCATGATCCCGTGTTTTGCCCATCGCGACGGCAGTTTTTCCCTTAATGCCCTAAAACGGGTGCGCGCTGAGGCTGATATCCGTGAGCAGGCCGAACAAATGCTGATTGACGTGAATATGCAAGACAGTATCAATAAGGAAGCGGCCTCGCTTTCACGCGGGGATAAACGGCGCCTTGAGATGGCAATGTGTCTGGCCCAGGACCCCAAACTGCTGTTGCTCGATGAGCCAACGGCGGGCATGGCGCGTGCTGATACGAATGCTACAATTGATCTGTTAAAACACATCGGTGAATCCCGCGGTATCACCATGGTTATCATCGAACACGACATGCATGTGGTGTTCAGTCTGGCGACAACAATCTCGGTTTTGGCACAAGGCGCGATCATCGCCGAAGGCCTGCCCGAAGACATCAAAGGGCACCCAAAAGTGCGCGAAGCCTATCTTGGGGAGGCAGAGGTATGAACGACAAGACCAACACGCCCGCCTATTTTTCCCTATGGGATATCCATTCCTATTACGGGGAAAGTTATATCGTGCAAGGGGTGTCGTTTAACATCCACGAGGGCGAAATTCTGGCGCTTTTGGGGCGTAACGGGGCAGGGAAAACCTCGACTTTGCGCTCCATCGCGCAGATTGGCGATCCGCAAGTGACCCACGGGGAATGCTGGCTGGACCATCAACCCTTGCATGAAATGAAATCCTTTGAGGCGGCGCGCGCCGGTGTGGCACTGGTGCCTGAGGATCGCCGTATCATTCAGGGTTTAACGGTGCAGGAAAATCTGGAACTGGCCCAAATCGCCCCACCACATGGCTGGACGATTGAGCGCATCTATGAGCTTTTTCCCCGTTTGGGTGAACGCAAAAATCAGGAAGGCACCACCCTTTCAGGGGGCGAGCAACAGATGCTGGCCATCGGGCGTGCGTTGGCGCGGGATGTGAAATTATTGTTGCTGGATGAACCTTATGAAGGGCTTGCGCCGGTGATCGTGCAAGAGATCGAGAAAACCTTGCGCCAGATCAAAGAACTGGGCATTACCACGATTATTGTCGAACAAAACGCCGTTGCCGCCCTGAAACTGGCCGATCGGGCTGTTATTCTAGACACCGGCGAGGTAGTTTTTGATGGCACCGCCCAAGAGGTTCTGGACAATGCGGCGCTGCGCGAGGAATATCTCGCCATCTAACACACCCGCCATTTGGGTCGCGATATCAAGAATACCGGAGAGAACATGGAACAGCATATTTACCCCCCCTCGGACAAAACCGTTAAACACGCGTTAATCAACGAAGAACAATACAAGGCAATGTATGCACAATCCATTGCCGATCCGGATGCATTCTGGCGCAAACAGGGTAAACGGCTGGACTGGATGACGCCTTATACAAAGGTAAAAAACACGACGTTTGCGCATCCGGATGTTTCTATCAAGTGGTTTGAAGACGGGCAGCTGAACGTGTCAGCCAACTGTATTGACCGGCATTTGGCGACCCGTGGCGATCAAACCGCGATTATCTGGGAAGGCGATAACCCGCGCGATGACGCCCATATTTCCTATAAAGAACTGCACGAAAAAGTTAGCCGTTTAGCCAATGTTTACAAAAAGTTAGGCGTTAAAAAAGGGGATCGGATCGTGCTTTATATGCCGATGATTCCTGAGGCCGCCTATGCGATGCTCGCCTCTGCGCGCATCGGGGCGATCCATTCCATCGTTTTTGCAGGGTTCTCGCCCGAAGCTTTGGGATCGCGCATCGCTGATTGTGGCGCCAAACTGGTGGTAACCGCCGATGAGGCCCCGCGCGGCGGGCGCAACACCCCGTTAAAAGCCAATGTTGACAAGGCGCTGGAAATTTCCGGGGATGTGACAACCTTGGTGGTTGAACGCACTGGCGCGGATACGGGCCTGAAAGCCGGGCGCGATTATGCATATGCTGCAATGATGGCCGATGCCTCTGCCGATTGCCCGCCTGAACCGATGAACGCCGAAGACCCGCTGTTTATCCTTTACACATCCGGCTCTACCGGCAAACCAAAAGGCGTGGTGCACAGCACGGGCGGTTATCTGCTTTATGCCTCTATGACCCATGAATATGTGTTCGATTACCATGAAGGTGATGTGTATTGGTGCACAGCCGATGTTGGTTGGGTGACGGGCCACAGCTATATCGTTTATGGGCCGCTCGCTAATGGCGCTACCACTGTGATGTTTGAAGGCGTACCAACCTACCCTGATGCCAGCCGCTTTTGGCAAGTGTGCGACAAACACAAGGTCAACCAGTTTTACACCGCCCCCACTGCCATCCGTGCGCTGATGGGGCAAGGTGAAGATTTCGTAACAAAATGCGACCTGTCGTCCCTGCGCATCCTTGGTTCCGTCGGCGAGCCGATTAATCCGGAAGCTTGGGAATGGTATAACCGCGTGGTTGGCAAGGGCAAATGCCCGATTGTCGACACATGGTGGCAAACCGAAACCGGCGGTATTCTGATCACTCCGCTGCCGGGTGTGACGACAACCAAACCCGGCTCGGCAACGCGGCCATTCTTTGGTGTGCAACCCGTGGTGCTCGACCCGCAAAGCGGGGAGGTTCTGGAAGGCAACGGCGTTGAGGGTGTTTTATGCATCAAAGATAGCTGGCCGGGGCAAATGCGCACGGTTTACGGGGATCATGACCGGTTCATCTCTACCTATTTTGCTGATTACAAAGGCTATTATTTCGCGGGTGACGGTTGTCGGCGTGATGAGGATGGATACTACTGGATCACCGGCCGTGTGGACGATGTGATCAACGTATCAGGGCACCGTATGGGCACCGCCGAGGTGGAATCTGCACTGGTCGCCCACCCAAGCGTTTCTGAGGCCGCCGTGGTTGGCTATCCGCATGCTATCAAGGGACAAGGTATCTATGCCTATGTGACATTGATGGGCGGGGTGACACCAACGGATGAACTCCGCAAAGAATTGGAGCAATGGGTGCGCAAAGAAATCGGCCCCATCGCTAAACCGGACCTGATCCAATGGGCGCCGGGCCTGCCCAAAACCCGCTCGGGCAAAATTATGCGCCGTATCTTGCGTAAAATCGCCGAAAACGACTACGGCGCACTTGGCGACACCTCCACACTGGCTGATCCATCGGTGGTCGAAGAACTGATCGAAAACCGGATGCACCGGGGGTAACACCCTACTCACCCCCGTTTCAGGCGGATCACGACGTCGATTTTGGAGATGGTGGTGCCTTGGGGCGCGCGGGGCAGGTGTTGGAAAATTACGGCATCTGCGGGCGCATCCGTTAGGGTGTGGTCGTCTTCCCAGTAGTAATGGGCGTGATCATCCAGACGTGTGTCAAAATAGGATCCGTTGCCGTCTACGGTTACTTCTTGCATCAAGTTTGCCTCACAAAAGGCGCGCAATGTGTTATAGACCGTTGCAAGTGAAACGCTTACATTGGCGTTATTTGCCATCTCAAACAGGGTTTCGGCGGTGATGTGGCGCGCAATTCCGTCCCCGACCAGCAGGTTTGCCAATGACAAACGTTGCCGTGTCGGGCGTAGATCAGCCTTGGCCAGCCAAGTGGCGGCACGCTGTTCAGAACTGGTGGTCTCGATATTCATCACTTGAATTCCCGCTTTACCACACCAACATACAACAAATGTACCACGAATAGCCAGACCTGCCGTTAGCGCTATTGCGCCGTTACCTGCCAGAGTGGTAGGAATACGAAAAATATGATTGTTTGCAGGAGCATTTTTACCATGTCTAGCCGCCCGACCAGTATTGATTACGAAGGCCTGTTGACCTGTGCGCGCGGCGAGATGTTTGGCCCGGGCAATGCCCAACTGCCCATGCCACCGATGCTGATGATGGACCGTATTACCGAGATTTCAGATGATGGCGGCGAAAACGGGCAGGGCCATGTGGTAGCCGAGCAGGATATACACCCAGATATATGGTTTTTTCCCTGCCATTTTGTCGGCAATCCGGTGATGCCGGGATGTTTGGGGCTGGATGCGATGTGGCAACTTACAGGGTTCAACCTTGGTTGGCGCGGGATGCTTGGCCGGGGTATGGCGCTGGGCGTTGGTGAGGTAAAGTTCACCGGAATGGTGACGCCAAAAACCAAACTTGTGCGCTATGAAATTGATTTCACCCGTGTTATTGATCGTCGCCTAAAGCTCGGGCGGGCCAATGGTAAGATGTTTGCGGATGGTGTGCATGTTTACACCGCTCTCGATATGAAAGTCGGACTTTCTCAAGATTAAATCCCACAAAGGAATACACTCATGCGTCGTGTCGTTATCACCGGTCTCGGGATCGTTTCAAGCATTGGCAATAACGCGGCCGAGGTTCTGGCCTCGTTAAAGGCCGGTAAATCCGGCATTAGTTTTTCTGAAAGCTATGCAGAACACGGGTTTCGCAGCCGCATTCATGGCATGCCAGACATCACCCCCAAAGATCTGATCGACAAACGGGTATATCGGTTTATGGGCGAAGGGGCGGCCTATAGTTATCTGGCAATGGAACAGGCGATTGCAGATGCAGGGCTAGAGGATAGCGACGTTTCCAATGTGCGCACGGGGCTGGTTGTCGGTTCTGGCGGGCCATCGACGCACCATCTGTTTAACGCCCATCAAATCGTAATCGAAAAAGGCGCGCCCAAACGTATGGGCCCGTTTATGGTGACGCGCGGGATGTCTTCGACCACCAGTGCTTGTCTGGCCACGCCGTTCAAGATCAAGGGTGTGAATTATTCGATTACGTCTGCCTGTTCGACGTCGGCGCATTGTATTGGCAACGGGGTGGAACAAATCCAGTTTGGCAAGCAAGACATCGTATTTGCTGGTGGCGGCGAGGAACTGGATTGGACATTGTCCTGCCTGTTTGACGCAATGGGTGCGATGTCGTCAAAATATAATGATACGCCAAAATTGGCAGCGCGCGCCTTTGATGAAACTCGTGACGGGTTCGTGATTGCCGGGGGTGGCGGTATGGTGGTGCTCGAAGAACTGGACCATGCATTGGCGCGCGGTGCCAAAATCTACGCCGAGGTTACCGGATACGGTGCCACATCTGACGGCTACGATATGGTTGCGCCTTCCGGCGAGGGTGGCGAGCGGTCGATGAAACTGGCGCTATCGACAATCGGGGAACGCAAGGTTGGCTATATCAACGCACATGGCACATCGACTCCGGTGGGGGATGTTCTGGAAATCGAGGCCATTCGCCGGGTGTTTGGCCAAGGGTCCACCCCGCCGGTTTCCTCTACCAAATCGCTGACGGGCCACAGTCTGGGCGCGACGGGGGTGCAAGAGGCGATTTATTGTCTGATGATGCTGGAAAATGACTTTATTGTTGGCTCGGCCAATGTAAACACGCTTGATCCGGCACTGGATCCAGCTGAAATTGCTACGAAAAATGTTGAAAATGCCGGTTTGGATACAGTTATTTCCAACAGTTTCGGGTTTGGTGGCACAAACGCAACCCTAGCAATGAGCAAATATCATGGCTGATCTAATGAAGGGCAAACGCGGCCTGATAATGGGCGTTGCAAATGAGCGTTCCATCGCGTGGGGGATCGCCTCGGTTTTGGCAGCAGAGGGCGCGGAAATGGCGTTCACCTATCAAGGCGAAGGGTTTGGCAAACGTCTGCGCCCACTGGCTGAAAGCGTCGGCTCATCTTTGGTAATTCCGGCAGATGTGCAAGATGAGGCATCCCTGGATACGGTATTTGAAACGCTTGAAAAAGAATGGGGGGGCTTGGATTTTCTGGTCCATGCCATCGCCTATTCTGACAAGGAAGAGCTGGCGGGAAAGTTCATTGATACCACGCGCCGCAATTTTCTGAATTCACTGGATATCTCGTGCTACAGCTTTGTCGATGTGGCGCGTCGCGCAGCGCCCTTGATGAAAAACGGCGGCTCTATGATCACGCTTACCTATATGGGCAGCCAGCGGGTGCAGCCAAATTATAACGTGATGGGCGTGGCCAAAGCGGCACTGGAAAGCACGGTGCGCTATCTGGCCAATGACCTTGGGCCGGACGGTATCCGCGTTAATGCGGTCAGCCCGGGGCCGATGAAAACCCTTGCCGGTTCTGCCATTGGGGATGCGCGCAAGGTGTTTCGCACGATCGGGGAAAACGCCCCCATGCGCAGTAATGCAACCCTTGAGGCCGTGGGCGGCACAGCGATGTATCTGATGTCGGATTACGGCGCATATACCACCGGCGAAGTGATCTTTGTTGATGGCGGGTATCACGTTATGGGGATGTTGCAATCCGAGAATATTTAACCAAGCACGTAATCAACCGTTTCGAAATAGGGTTCAAACCCCGTTGAACTATAAAGCTTGAACACGGCTTTGTTCGTGGTCGCACATCCCACCCGCACCGGTATCTTGCAAACCTTCAACAGTTGCGATATTTAGAGGGACGGTTGGCAGATACCGAGGCGTCGTTGTCCCATGTGGGAAGCTAAACCTGCCATTTACAATCGACAGCATTTGACCATTCGTCCAGTGCCGCGTCGTAAGCCAGCGACCACGACCGATTTTGCGGCACGTGATGGATATAAAATGACAAAACCGACAATCCCGCTTTTGGCGGAGGATATCTCACATTTCACACGGGTTTTGGCCCAGCAACTTAAGGGCGCGGCCCATCCGCCCTCGCATCTTGGTTTGATGAATATGCTTTCGCGTGCCGCCGGTTTTCGCAATTTTCAGCATTTTAGAGCGGCACATGCGGCGGGTACACGCCTTGCGGGCGCACAGGATCACCCGAGCATTGATCACCAGTTGGTTGAAAAAACCCTGCACCAGTTTGATGCGCTTGGGCGGATGAAACACTGGCCGTCACGGCGCAAAATACAAGAGCTGAGCCTATGGGCCTTTTGGGCGCGCCTGCCCGCTCGCACCACGTTGCAAGAACCCGATGTGAACGCCGCGTTGCACACCGAACATCTGTTTGGCGATCCGGCTATTTTACGGCGCAGCTTATGCGGGCTTGGGCTGGTTACGCGCAACAGGGACGGCTCGGATTATCGTCGGTGCGAACAAAAACCTCCGGCTGAAGCGCGCGCTCTTATCCGCATTCTGGAAACCCGGTACGGCGCGCGCCAAGGGCAATGATTATTATTTGGCGAGCGGTTACGCTATCGTCTGTTTGGTGGAATATCTTTGATCCGGGCAACATGGGCCGCGATATCATCCATCAAAAATCTGGAGTGGCGCCGATGGGTGCTGGCCGGGTGGTGCGATAACCCAAGTTTCAATTCCGCCCGGAAAGCCGTTTTGGGCCGGATTGGACGGGGCACAAAATTGCCACCGCATGTCGGGCAGGTGTTGTGCAGGGTTTTCTCAACGCAATCTACACAATATGTGCACTCATACGTGCAAATGCGCGCATCGGGG
>CAYSAZ010000013.1:0-41841 GCA_964429065.1 uncultured Rhodobacterales bacterium | reverse complement strand
GCGATTTCCCAAAGCCGTGGCATGCTGGCCTTATCGTAAACTTTGAGAAAGGAGGTGCCAATGTCTATTGGGAAATTGGAGCAGATGGTTAGGGTTATTCGCGAGGTGAAAATCTAAAGGGGCAGCCCCCTTTGGGCGAACACCTGGCAACGGGCAAGCTGCCTGACTTTGCCACCTTCAAACTCAAGTCTGGGCCGCGCCATTAATTTGGCGTGGCCCTTTCTGGTTGTGATCCTAAATATCCGCGGTAGAATTTTGAATTCGGGCTAACATTAGCCGAGAGTTTTACTCGCGCATTTCCGCCCGGATTTGTTGGCGTAGGATATCGATGGGCAGGCTTTTTCCGTCACGCTTAAAGCTCCAGAATGTCCAGCCATTACAGCTAGGTGCGCCCTCAAGTGCGGCACCGACCTGGTGGATGGAACCGCGCGCATCATGGGCAATCAAGGTGCCATCGGCCCGGATTTTTGCCCGGTGGCGCCCGTTCAAAGACCGCAGTTCTTCGCCCGGATTAAGCATCCCACGTTCAACCAACTGGCCAAACGGCACCCGCGGTTCAGAGCGTTTGGACTGCGTTACCTCAAGCGACGAGCGATCATAAGTGCGGGTGTTATCAATGCGCTTCTGGGCAACCTCGCGGTAGGCAGCTTCACGTTCAATGCCGATAAATGCGCGCCCCAGCTTTTTGGCAACGGCCCCCGTGGTGCCAGTGCCAAAAAACGGATCCAAAACCACATCGCCCGGCTTGGTGCTGCCAACCAGAATTCGGTGCAACAAGGATTCAGGTTTTTGCGTCGGGTGCGCCTTTTCACCGGCGGCATTTTTAAGACGTTCATTGCCATTGCAAATCGGCAAAACCCAGTCGCTGCGCATTTGAATGCCATCGTTCAGCTCTTTCAGGGCCTCATAATTAAAGGTATATTTCGTCGTATCGGATTTCCCTGCCCAAATCATGGTTTCATGGGCATTTGTTAGACGTTTGCCACGAAAATTGGGCATCGGGTTGGATTTGCGCCAGATAACATCGTTCAAAATCCAGAAACCAGCGTCTTGCAAGGCAGTCCCTACACGGAAAATATTGTGATACGATCCAATAACCCAGATTGCCCCGTTGGGTTTCAAAATCCGGCGCGCGGCCTTTAACCATGCGCGCGAAAATTCGTCATATGCGGCAAAACTGGAAAATTGATCCCAATCATTATCACAAGCATCAACTTTGGAATTATCCGGGCGATGCAACGCGCCTTTTAGCTGAAGATTATAGGGCGGGTCCGCAAAAATCAGATCGACCGAGCCTTCGGGAAGGCTGTTCATTACGTCAATGCAATCGCCTGCAAGTATTTGATTAAGCGGCAGCGTCTTTTGCACTGTCGATGTATTTTTCGTTGCCATGTATCTGCCTTTGGACAATTTTTTATGATTTTGATGTCTCTACTCTAAAATGATTCAAAATGGATTCCGCGTCAATTTCTTTTTGAATCAATAGCTTAGATAAATTTTAAGCCACAACATGTAGTATGCATATTTTACACGGACTCTATGAACGGTAGTGGGTCACAAGACGGTTTTGCATCAAAATAGGCAAAAATCACACGTTGCAACAGGGTACTGTTGCGCGAATGTCACCCTTTGGTCGGTGAAATCAGCGTTACGATGTCCGACATGATACGATTTAGGTCAAAATCTTTGGGTGTATATACATGTGCCACCCCCAACTTGCGCAGCTTTTCGGCATCCTCATCAGGGATAATCCCACCAACAATCACCGGAACACCCCCCAAGCCAGCGCTTGCCATGCGTTCCAGGGTTTCTGAAATTAATGGCAAATGTGAGCCAGACAGGATCGACAATCCAACGATATGCACGGCGTTTTTGCGCGCGGCCTCGACCAAAGCCTCCGGGGTCATGCGGATGCCTTCATAAAATACTTTCATACCGCAATCACGCGCGCGCACAGCGATTTGTTCAGCCCCGTTGGAATGCCCGTCAAGCCCCGGTTTTCCGACCAGAAACCGGATCGGTGCCCCAAGTTTTGCAGCGCATGCGCTTACCTGTGCCTGAGTTTCCTCCAGGCCTTCTGTCGCGTTTGAACGTGCATCACTAACCCCTGTGGGTGCGCGATACTCGCCGTGAATATCACGCATAACCTGCCCCCATTCGCCGGTAGTAACACCAGCTTTGGCGCAAATGATTGAGGGTGGCATGATATTTTCACCGTTTTTTACCGCCGCTTTCAATGCGTCCAGTGCCGCACGAACTTTGCTGTCATTGCGTTCTGTGCGCCAGATATTGAGCGCATCAATCTGATCTTGCTCGACCTTTGGATCAACAACCATGATGCCACCGTCACCTGAAACCAGCGGGCTGCTTTCGCCTTGGGCAAATTTATTAACGCCCACAACCGTGGTGTCGCCAACCTCGATGCGCCCCAGACGCGCAGAATTTGCCTGCACCAGTTGGGTTTTCATATATTCAATCGCCGCCACGGCCCCGCCCATATCATCAATATGGGCGATTTCGACCCGTGCTCCTGCCTTTAATGCCTCGACTTTGCGCTCCACGGCTGGGTTGTTATCAAACAAATCGTCGTATTCCAAAAGGTCGGTTTCATAGGCCATGATCTGTTGCATGCGCAGCGACCATTGTTGATCCCACGGGCGCGGCAGGCCCAAGGCCTCGTTCCAGGCAGGCAGCTGCACAGCGCGCGCCCGGGCCTTTTTTGACAGGGTTACCGCAAGCATTTCCAGCAAAATCCGGTACACGTTATTTTCTGGCTGTTGTTCGGTTAAGCCCAAAGAATTCACCTGCACCCCATACCGAAACCGCCGCTGTTTTGGGTCTGTAACACCGTAGCGTTGCGCACAAATTTCATCCCAAAGATCGACAAAGGCCCGCATTTTGCACATTTCGGTCACAAAACGGATGCCGGCGTTCACAAAAAATGAAATTCGGGCCACAACCCGTGGAAAATCTGCCGCCGGGACTTGGGTTTTGACTTGATCAAGCACAGCAATTGCCGTGGTCAGGGCAAAGGCAAGTTCCTGCTCCGGTGTCGCCCCTGCTTCTTGCAAATGGTACGAACAGATGTTCATCGGGTTCCATTTTGGCACATTTTCATAGCAATATTGCGCGATATCCCCGATCAATTTCAGGCTGGGTGCCGGCGGAAATACATAGGTGCCGCGCGACAAATATTCCTTGATAATATCGTTTTGCACCGTGCCTTGCAGGGTTTTTATATCCGCGCCCTGTTCCTCTGCCGCTGCGATATATAGCGCCAATAACCATGCAGCAGTGGCATTTATGGTCATCGAGGTGTTCATTTTGGCAAGAGGAATATCGGCAAAAAGTGTCCGCATGTCGCCCAAATGGCTGATGGGCACACCAACCTTGCCAACTTCGCCGCGCGCTAAGATATGGTCGCTGTCATAGCCGGTCTGGGTAGGCAGATCAAAAGCCACCGACAAGCCCGTTTGCCCCTTGGCCAGATTGGCCCGATATAGCGCATTAGAGGCCGCGGCTGTAGAATGCCCGGCATATGTGCGAAACAACCATGGGCGATCTTTGGGGTGGGGCATGGGGCACCTCGGCAAAATGTTGCGTTGCAGCACTATTTACTGAACTAACAATATTTCGCAAGAGGCAATATCCAAGACATATAATTACATGTTGGCAGGCAAGAAAGCACCTGCCCATTATCAGATATGCACAGAATTTGCGCCTAGTGGTAGGTGTATGTACCAATCTTGCATACATTGATGTGCTTCTTGGTCAACACGACACCATCATCAAACACCGCTTTGAAATCAAACATGCAATATCCAGAATTATCATCGAAATTGAGCATCATTACTTGTCCTACGGGAATCACATCATAGCCGAGCATGTCTTTCTCCCAGTTATCCGATCTAACGTTAGAGCCGTAAAATTCGACAATTGTATAGCCGGTGTTGTTAACAATTTTAACACGTCGGTCCGCAGCCAGCACCGGGTTAAGCATTGTAAATACAAGGAAAAAACTGGCCAAAAGAATGGCAAAGGATTTTTGTAAAGTCATTGCTATTCTCCTTATTCAGTTATTTGTTACATATATACCCGCCATCATTTCACTAAAAATGCATCTGAACAGCAGAATCAATATGCCTAGAAACCTAGGTTTCAAGTATGGCAAAATTATGATCAGGCATGATTTCCTAGACTTTGGCAGGGTTTCCTGCGAGCGTACAGCATGGGTGCAGGCATTGAAATTCCGATTTGGTTGGCGATACTTCTTGGTATTCTTGCCTTTATCGGATTGCTTGACAGATTATTAATGCCATCGGTGCGTTGGTACCTGCGCCGCCGGGTTAACCGTGTGATTGATCGTCTGAATGATCGTTTGCAGCTGTCAATCCAGCCTTTTAAATTAACGCAACGCAAGGTGATGATTGACCGGCTGGTCCATGATCCAAAGGTGATGGCAGCGGTGGCAGAACACGCCAAGACCGAAGGTATGTTGCAAAATACCGCACAGGAAATGGCCCAAAGATACGCGCGTGAAATTGTCCCGTCATTCTCGGCATCGGCCTATTTTGGCTTTGCCATACGGATTTCACGTTTCATTTCCAACAGCCTTTACCGGGTGCGGGTGGGTTTCATCGATGATGCGGCCCTGCGCGAGGTAAACACCGATTCAACCGTTATTTTCGTGATGAATCACCGCTCTAATATGGATTATGTGTTGGTCACGTTTCTGGTCGCAGAACGATCTGCGCTATCTTATGCAGTCGGAGAATGGGCGCGGGTCTGGCCTTTACAACAGCTTATCCGGGCGATGGGGGCCTATTTTATTCGCCGTAAATCGCGCAATGCTTTATATCGGCGGGTGCTGGCACGTTATGTGCAACTGGCAACAGAGGCTGGTGTAACCCAGGCAATTTTTCCCGAAGGCGGGCTAAGCCGTGACGGGCGCCTTGGTGCGCCCAAACTTGGATTGCTTAGTTATATTCTTGGGGATTTCAGCCCAGAAACCTCTCGTGATGTTGTGTTTATTCCGGTTGGATTAAACTATGACCGGGTTCTGGAGGATAGAGTTCTGACCTCAGCCGCAGATGAAACGGCACCTAAATTCAGCTTTCAACCTTGGGTATTCGTGAAATTTATCGGCAGGCAGATCTGGTTGCGCATGACCGGCAAGTTTTATCGTTTCGGTTATGCCTGTGTCAGTTTTGGGCGGCCAATTTCGCTGAAATCCTATATGACAGAAAGCGCGATTACAGATAGGGATAACATTACCGAAAATCTGGGCCAGGAACTGATGCAGCGCATTGCCGAGGTGGTGCCGGTGTTGCCGGTATCGCTGGTCTCACATGTACTATTACAAAACGCCGCACCCCTGAACATGCTGGAGCTAAAGGCCGAATGCCATGCGGTCTGGCGCCGCTTGGCGAAATCCGGGGCCTACAGTCATATCCCCCATACAGATGAAGATTACGCGGTAAATGTTGGCTTGCGTATGTTGACCCTTAGGCATCTGGTGGATGCGGTAGACGGAAAATTCAGCGTCAACACCCAAAGTCGTGCGACCGTTGCCTATTATGCTAATGCCATCGCCCATTATTTCGACCCTTAGGCCATTTTTTGCGCGTACATAAAAACCGGTTGCAGCGCCGGCCTTATAATGTAATGACGTAATGTACATGATTTACGCAATATTATTGCGCGTAAAAACAACCCGTTTAGGATAAGAAAATGGCTGCTCAGAACACACAGACAGAAAAAAACCTATATGAAGTAGGGGAAATCCCGCCGCTTGGGCATGTGCCTGAAAACATGTACGGCTGGGCCATTCGGCGCGATCGCCACGGAGAGCCGGACAAGGCGATGCAGTTGGAGGTTATCAAGACACCCCAAATTGACAGCCACGAAGTTCTGATTTTCGTCATGGCAGCTGGTGTTAACTATAACGGTGTTTGGGCGGCTCTTGGCACACCGATTTCAACCTTTGATGTGCACGGTGCAGAGTATCACATCGCAGGCTCGGATGCCTCGGGGATTATCTGGAAAGTCGGCGACAAGGTGAAACGCTGGAAGGTCGGCGACGAGGTTGTGGTGCATTGCAACCAGGATGACGGTGATGATGAAGAATGTAACGGCGGCGATCCGATGTTCTCGGCTAGCCAACGAATTTGGGGATATGAGACGCCCGATGGGTCTTTTGCGCAGTTCACCCGGGTGCAGGCCCAACAGCTAATGCACCGCCCACAGCATCTGACCTGGGAGGAAAGTGCATGCTATACGCTGACCCTCGCGACCGCGTACCGGATGCTGTTCGGGCATCGCCCCCACACCCTGAAGCCGGGGCAAAATGTGCTGGTTTGGGGGGCGTCTGGAGGGCTTGGCTCCTTTGCAATTCAGCTGATCAACACCGCCGGTGCCAATGCCATCGGGGTGATCTCGGATGAAGATAAGCGCGAATTTGTACTGGGTTTGGGGGCAAAAGGTGTAATTAATCGCAAGGATTTCAACTGCTGGGGCCAAATGCCGACCGTAAATACCCCGGAATATAAAAACTGGTTCACTGAAACCCGCAAGTTCGGCAAGGCGATTTGGGATATCACCGGCAAAGGCGTGAACGTTGACATGGTCTTTGAGCACCCCGGCGAGGCGACGTTTCCGGTATCAACTTTCGTGTGCAAAAAAGGCGGTATGGTGGTGATTTGTGCCGGTACCACGGGCTATAATCTAACCTTGGACGCACGGTATTTGTGGATGCATCAAAAACGTGTGCAAGGCAGCCATTTTGCCAATCTTCAGCAGGCAAGCGCGGCCAACAAACTGATGTTGGAACGGCGCCTTGATCCCAGCATGTCCGAGGTTTTCCCTTGGACTGATATTCCTGCGGCCCATATGAAGATGCTGAAAAATGCACATAAACCGGGTAATATGGCGGTTCTGGTTAGCGCCCCAACCACAGGCCTGCGGACCTTGGATGATGCACGCGAGGCCGCGCCACACTAACCATGAACAGAATCATTAGCATCGGTTGACCTGGCGTCAGTATTTACAGTAACTTTTGGTAAAATAACTGTCATATGTTTATATTTCAATGGATTACAGTTACACACCTCCCCGTAAATGGGGAAAATGAAATGGGGAGTGGCATGAAGCTGACTTTCACGTAAAGTTTGTGTTCGTATAGTATTTACAACCTACGGGAGTATTGATATGAGTAACGAGTGGATGATTGATGTTCTTGCGGACCTACGCAAGTTTGCTTTGAATCAAACAATGTTGGATTTGGCGGAGCATCTGGATGATGCTATCCTTGTGGCTGCGACGGAAGTTCGCAATCAAAAGGAAAGCCAAGTGAGTATTGTAGGTTCCTATGAGTCAAAAACTGGAAGCATTTCTGGAACGCTTGAAAAAAACGGATACGTTGGATGATCTTCAGCGCACAATAGAACATATCAGAGACGTTTACGACGTTGAACACGTTATCTATCATTCGGTCAGTGGCACCGGCAAGCAATACGGTGCCTTGACCTATGACCCCGTTTGGGTCGATCGATATCTTGAACAAGATTATACAAGACTTGACCCTGTGGTTCTGGGTGCCCTCAGGCAATTCCATCCCATGGATTGGAAACGTCTGGACTGGAGCCATCCAATCAGCCGGAAATTTTTAAACGAGGCAATCGATTCAGGGGTCGGCAATCAAGGCTATTCCATCCCTATCCGCGGACCAAACGGGCAGTTCGCGTTGTTCACCATTAATAAAAATTCCAATGATGACAACTGGCGTAAATTTACCAACCAATATGCCCGCGACTTTTTGCTATTGTCCCATTACCTGCATCAACGGGCCAACCATATCCATAAAAGCGATGAAGCTATAAAAATGCGGGATCTATCCCCACGTGAACGCGACTCACTTATCTACCTTGGGCTTGGTTATGCGCGTGGCCATATTGCCGAGAAAATGCAAATTTCTGAACATACCTTGCGGGTGTATATCGATTCAGCGCGCTATAAACTTGGGGCTGCCAACACGACTCATGCCGTGGCCCAGGCAATTTCACGTGGTGTAATCGTATTATAATATGTCTGTTGCAGCAAAATTGATATAAGCGAACGGTCGGTCTTTTTTAACTTTTGGCAGATATTAAGCGCCAAATGAAAAAGGACATAACTATGATCAAATACATTTATGCTGATAATCTTTCTAGGGATCCCGTGCTTAAATCCGGCATGTTTCAGGATCGGCGTGTACAATTCAAGGAACGCCAGCAATGGGCGGTGAATGTTAATGCGGATGGCGAAGAAATTGATGCGTATGACGCGATGAACCCGCTTTACGTGATCAGCGTTGATGCCCATGGTCGCCATGCCGGATCAATGCGGTTTTTACCAACTATTGGTCAAACTATGATTAACGATCATTTCACGCATCTAAGCGGCGGCGTTACCATCGCTAGTCCATTGATTTGGGAATGCACGCGGTTTTGCATTTCACCCCATATCGCAAATACCGGCGAGGTTGCGGCCAAATTGATGCTGGCAGCCTGTGAACTTGGTTTGCAATTTGGCCTTGAATATTCAGTGGGTGTGTTTGATGCGCGTATGGTGCGGATATATCGCCGCATCGGCTGGTCACCTGATATCATCGGAACCGCAGGCACCGGGGGCGATGAAATATCTGTTGGTCTTTGGGAGTTTTCGCTTAAAACCAAGCTGTTACTATGTGCCAAATTCAAAATATCCCCGCGCGATGTAGAGAATTGGTTCGAAGCATCTTTCACAATCGCAGAAATTCCAAAAGTTGCTGTCGCCTAGGCTGGTTTCTAAGACCTGCTGCCGTTACAAAGGCCTAAAAAAGGCGCGGCTATGCAGTTTTCAGACGATCAGGCACAGGCATTCGATGCGATTTCAGAGATTCTGAAACGTGCTGGTGTTGATCTTGATAATGCAACCCTGCTGCCAGATGGCGGCGGGGAAACCCGGGTTATGGCCGTTTTGGGTAAGGCGGGATCGGGCAAAACGTTGTTATTGGCCAAATTGGTTGAGGCCTTGAATGATGCGGGTGTTGAAACTATCTCAGCCGATTTTGAAAGCCGTGCGCGCAAAGATAAACGCACCCTTGCCATCCTTGCCCCAACCAATAAGGCTGCCAGCGTTTTGCGGCGCCACGGCGTGCCTGCTACGACTATTCACCGGATTATTTACACACCTGTCTATGATCCGGAATACGAAAAAATCGCTGAATGGCTGTCAGGTGGCGATGAAAAACCCGTAATTGAAGGGCTAACGGAGGCAGCGCTTGATCGTGCTTACGCGTTCTACCAGACCCATAAATCCATTCCCGGCGCACTGGCAGCGGCCGGGTTGCGCGGATCAGATTTCATCACAGGCTGGAGCCGCCGTGATGATCCGCTCGATATCGGGTTGATCGATGAAAGCTCTATGATTGACGACAAGCAACTGGATGATCTGCGTGAGATTTTCTCAACCCTGATCTTGTTTGGCGACCCTGCACAACTGGCTCCGGTTGGGCAATCTGGGGCGATGAGTTTTAATAAGTTGCCGGAAAAACAAAAACAGGTTTTGCACCGCATCCACCGCCAAGAGGCCGGAAATCCGATCCTTGATCTGGCCCATGCACTGGGAGATCCAGAGTTGGAGTTCGCACAGTTTGAACACATGATAAACGAGGCCGCCGACAAGGATGCGCGCATTATAGTCAGCCCGCGGGTTGATGCGGCTCAAATGGCCCGCGCCCCGGTTCTGGTTTGGCGAAATGCCACGCGAATACGCCTGATACACGCGTTTCGCGCGGCTTACGATGCCCCCGAGGATTCGCTACTATCAGGGGAACCACTGATTTGTGACGGCATTGAATTGCCCTTGAAACATCGCAAAAGCCGGATCGATCTTGAGGCCCGTGGCTTGATAAAAGGCGCGCAAGTGATATATCTGGAACCGGGTCGAAAACCCGGATTTTCGCGCCTGCATGTCGTGGGTGCCGAGGATCCGCGCGTCAATGCGGCGACCATTATCCAAATCGAAGCGCCTAATCGCGAAGAACCATTCATCCCCTCAGCCGCACGTATGGGGGCAACATTTTTGCACGGGGCGGCGGTGACAATCCACAAAGCCCAAGGCAGCCAGTGGCCCGAAGTACAACTATTTGCGCCAGATATTTACGCAGCCTATCGTTCCGGTCGATCAGAGGCCGGCATACATTTGTGGAAAAGACTGGCCTATGTGGCGATTACCCGGGCCGAAACCCGGTTGCGCTGGGTAACGCGCTACATGCTGGCCCGCCCGGCTGAACCTTTGGGAATAGCGGATTTGGACACCCCGACCCCGCCACTGGAATTACAGGGCGAGGCCGAATAATTATCGGCGCATCAAACGGAAAATCTCAGATGCACCCCAGCCAGCCAGCAGGGCGACCGCAAGTGATAACAGCCCGTAAATAAGTGGTTTTTCATGGGCCAGCGAATAGATCCACTGCTCAAGCCCGGCTTTGCGCACCGTGATAATAGAGCGCGACATGCTGATGACACGTTGATCACGCACCAACATAATTTTGGCCGTATAATCCCCTTCAACGATGTTGGATGGCAGCGCAACTTTGGTGGTAAACAAGGTTTCCTCGGTCAGGGTCACAGGGGTGATCTCACGGGCATATGTGCCACCGTTCTGGTGAATGCGAATGACGGCCTGACGGAAAGCTTCGTCTTTTTGATCGGCCACACGCACTGCATATTCCAACCCAAGATTACGCAACGAGCGTTCACTAGGACTGACCAGTTCTGACAACGGGCCAGTCGCGGCAATGCTATAGAAACTGGGGGCACGTTCTACCGCAACACTGTCACTATTCACCCAAATCCCCAGTTTTCGGGCCTTTTTGCGCACCAGAACCTCCTGCGGGGGGCCGGACACTTCGATGATAACATCCAGTTTTCCAGCGCTGGCATTGATTGGGCTGTCACGTTTTATCGCCCCAAATATGAATATTTCAGACCCGTTGAAATTCGCGGTAATGGACACGCCATCCTGGCTTAGCTCTGAAACGACGGTTTCGCCTGCCTGCGCAAATCCGGCAAAAACCAGCGCCAACGCTAGGAAAATTATACGCATATCAGTGCCCCCCTTGCCCAATAGAGAACAGTTCTGACGGGGTTAAAACTAGATCCAGACCCAGCTTTATACACACAACCAACACCATGATTGCCAAGAGAATGCGCAGTTGTTCAGCCTTCATCTTAACGCCGATCCGAGTGCCAATTTGCGCCCCGATCACCCCGCCAAGCAACAGCAATAACGCCAGCATCGCATCGACCGTGTAGTTCTGTGTGGCGTGCATCAGCGTGGTGAATGCCGTCACAAAAATGATCTGGAAAAGCGATGTGCCAATAACAACTTTGGTCGGCATTCCCAGCACATAAATCATTGCAGGCACCATGATAAAACCGCCACCAACCCCCATGATCGCCGCCAAAACCCCGACGAGCGCCCCAACGATAAACGGGGGAATCGCGCTAATATACAGGTTAGATGTGCGAAACCGCATCTTGAACGGCAAACCATGCACCCACGTGTGCCGTTTGATTTTACGCGGTGGTCCGGGCTTTTTGGCGCGGCGTATTGCACCGAGGCTCTCAATAAACATTAACGAACCAATGACCCCTAGAAATACCACATAAGACAGCATCACCAGCAGATCGACTTGTCCAATTTCCTTGAGGTATTTGAACACCTGCACCCCGATCGCGGCTCCTAGTAAGCCGCCAAACAACAGCACCGTGCCCATTTTAAAATCGACAGTTTTCTTTTTGACATGGGCCAAAACACCGGAAAATGATGAGGCGACAATCTGGTTTGCCTCCGTTGCCACGGCCACAGCCGGGGGAATGCCGATGAAAAACAGCAAAGGCGTCATCAAAAAGCCGCCACCAACACCAAACATGCCCGACAGGATACCAACCAGACCGCCAAGCCCGACAAGTAGAAAAATATTTACCGATACTTCGGCAATAGGAAGATAAATTTGCATGCGTCACCTATTGGGATTCATTCCCACCCTCTACAACAAAGTGGCTGCAATGACACCTGCTTGCCTGCGACAAATCGGAGCAATTTCACCAAGATATGCCGGTAATCGCATGTAAGTGATTACCGTTCCTTAACATATGGCTCTCCACCAGCTTTTGGCGGAATTGCCTTGCCGATGAAACCGGCGAGAATCACCACGGTCAAAATATATGGTAAGGCTTGCATAAATTGCACGGGGACGACAAAAAATCCGAGATCAATGGACTGATACTTGTTGCCAATTGCTTCGAGGAAGCCAAATAACAGCGTTGCCCCCAACACCCCAATCGGTGACCATTTGGCAAAAATGAGCGCCGCCAGTGCAATAAACCCTTTTCCAGCACTCATATTTGGAATGAACCCGGCAGCAGCTGTGCCAAGGCTAAGATATGCACCAGAAATACCGCACAACACGCCAGTAATGACCATGGCCTTATAGCGCAATTTTACAACCGAAATACCTGCAGTATCTACCGCATTCGGGTTTTCGCCAACGGCACGCAGACGCAGGCCAAAGCGCGTGCGAAACAGCACCCACCAGCTTAGAGGGACACACAATAGCGCCGTATAAACGATAATATTATGCCCTGATATGACGCCCAAATAGACTGGGCCTATCATCGGAACATCCTGCAAGGCTTGTGCAAAAGGCAGTTCAATCGGGCCAAAACGCCCCGGTTTTGGCAGGCTTGGCGTTTGGCCACCCAAATGAAACCACTGTTTTGCGATCAACACCGTAGCGCCAAGGGCAAGCGCATTAATTGCAACACCTGAAATCAGTTGATTCCCGCGCATGGTAATAGAGGCAAACCCGTGCACCAGCGCCAGCACCAACGACGCACTAATCGCCGCCAATAACCCGGCCCACGCCATACCATTGCTCCAGCCCCAACCGCCCAGATCGACCGGCATGCCAGCAACAGAGGCAACCGCGCCGCCGGCAAAGGCTCCGGCCAACATTTTGCCCTCAAGCCCGATGTCAAAGATGCCCGAGCGTTCGGAAAATAACCCCGCCATAGCCGCCAACAACAACGGTGTAGCCATACGCAATGAAGAATCAAACAATTGGAGAATATCCATTACAGGTTCCTTTTTCTAACGCGCAGGAATAGGCGTTCCACCGGGATCCGCACAATATTTTCCAGTGACCCGACAAACATGATAATTAACCCTTGGATAACAACAATCATTTCGCGTGGAATTTGCATGGCGCTTTGCAGCTCGCCACCACCAGCATAAAGCACGCCAAACAAAAATGCAGCCAACACTACGCCAACGGGATGTGAACGCCCCATCAAGGCTACAGCGATACCGATAAATCCGGCGCCTTCGACGGGATCCAGAATCAGTCGTTCTGCCTCACCTTGAACGGTATTAATGGCCATCATCCCCGCTAGTGCACCAGAAATCAGCATAGCAATCATGGTGATTTTTACTGGCGAAATCCCTGCATAAACAGCGGCATCCTCAGAATGGCCATAGGCGCGAATTTCATAGCCTAGCCGAGTTTTCCAGATCAAATACCAAACTAATACTGCCGAAATCAACGCCAAAAAAAGGCTGATATTTGCCGGTGCATGTTTATCAAATTCCACCCCAAAAATTGCAAAGAAATCATGCAGGTTCGGGATAGCTGCACCATCCGGAAAGCCCGGAGATTCATTCGGGCGATTGGGGGCCTGCATCGGACCAATCAGTAGAAAATTGATCAAAGCCGAGGCGATAAGGTTAAACATGATCGTAGTAATGACGATGTGACTACCACGTTTGGCTTGTAAATATGCCGGAATTGCTGCCCAGGCAGCCGAAAATATCATGGCACTGATGATCGCAGCGACGATCGCAATCGTCCAATGTGGCCAGTCAAAAGAAAGTAAAACCAACGTCACTCCAACCCCGCCGAGCAGGGCCTGACCTTCGCCACCAATATTGAACATACGGGCGTGAAAGGCCACAGCCACAGCCAGCCCGGTAAAGATAAAACTGGTGGTGTAATAAAGCGTATGCCCGATACCATACTTCGCAAGTGCGCCGTATTCACCAAATTCGCCAAACAACATTACCTGCACGGCCTCGATTGGGTCTTTGCCGATGAACAGCACCACCAGCCCGGAAACCAGAAATGCCAGGATCAGGCTAAGCAGGGGAATTAGCAGGATGTCTGCCCATTTTGGGAGCGTTGAATTCATGTTTCCGCCTCCGGGTCTATACCGGCCATTAGCATGCCGAGTTCTTGTTCGTTGGTGTTTTCGGGCATGCGCTCACCTTGAATAACGCCGTCAAACATAACGATAATGCGGTCAGAAAGTGCCAGAATTTCCTCCAGTTCGACCGAAACCAGCAGGATTGCCTTGCCTTGATCGCGCAGGGCAACGATTTGTTTGTGAATAAACTCAATCGCGCCAATATCAACGCCGCGCGTCGGTTGGCCAATCAGCAAAACATCGGGGTTATTTTCAATCTCGCGGGCGATAACAATTTTTTGCTGATTGCCACCGGAATAGCTGGAGGCCGGCAGATAGGGGCTGGTCGGGCGGATATCGAATTTTTCAATCTTGGCCTTGGCATCGGCCAGCATCGCTTTTTGATCTGCCAAACCCAGCGGGCCGCTAAATTCAGGATTATTATGATACCCCAAAGCCGTATTTTCCCAAGTTTTAAAGGGCATTACCAAACCGCGGCGATGCCGGTCCTCGGGGACATGCCCAATACCGCGCGCACGTCTTTGCGCCGCGCTTGCCTTGTTGGAAAGGTCAATGGATTGCCCGTGCATCAGGACTTCGCCGCTGTTGGCGAAACCAATACCGCTGATAATTTCCAGCAAATCCGACTGCCCGTTGCCGGCAACGCCAGCCACGCCCAAGATCTCTCCGGCTTTCAGCGCAAAAGAGACATTTTTTAACTTTTGCACGCCTTGGCGATCCGTTACGGACAGGTTTTTAACCTCTAGAACGGTGTCGCCAACCTGTGCCGGCGCTTTGTCAACCTCCAGCAAAACATGTCGTCCAACCATGAGATCCGCCAATTGCGAGGCCGATGTATCCACCGTTTGCACCGTCGCTGTCATCTGCCCGCGCCGCATAACACTGACCGTATCGGTGACGGCCATAATTTCGCGCAATTTATGGGTGATTAGGACAATGGTTTTGCCCTGCGCCTTGAGGTTTTCCAGAATGCGGAACAAATGGTCCGCCTCAGCCGGGGTCAGCACGCCGGTTGGCTCATCTAGAATAAGAATATCGGCTTCGCGATAGAGCGCTTTCAAAATCTCGACCCGTTGCTGGAAGCCCACGGACAGATCGCCAACGATCGCGTCGGGGTCAACATCCAGTTCGTATTCGTGGGCCAGCTCTGCCAAAACCTTGCGCGCTTTGTTCAAGGATGGGCGCAAAAGCGGGCCATCTTCGGCCCCCATAATTACGTTTTCCAGCACGGTAAACGGCTCAACAAGCATGAAGTGCTGGTGCACCATCCCGATACCGGCAGCAATCGCGGCGTGGCTATCGGTAATCTCGGTTGTGATACCGTTGATTTTTATCTCACCTGCGTCAGCCTTGTAAAATCCATAGAGGATAGACATCAGGGTCGATTTCCCCGCGCCGTTTTCCCCAACAATTCCGTGGATCGCACCTTTGGCGACGGTCATGGAAATGTCTTTGTTGGCCTGAACCGGGCCAAAGTTTTTGCTCACACCAATCAGTTCGATCGCCGGGGCAACAGGGGCAGCCGTTTCCGACTGCCCCTGATGTGTTTTATCAACAGACATACGCCGCTTAGTTCACGGGGCAGGTGTTGTCGGACATGTAATCGTGCACAACGACATCGCCAGCAATGATGGCGGCTTTTGCAGCTGCTACGGTGGCCTTCATTTCATCTGTGATCAGGCTTTCGTTGTTTTCATCAAGCGCCCAGCCAACACCGTCCTCGGCCAAACCAAGAATCTGAACGCCTGGGGTGAATTTGCCGTCGTTTACGTCCTTGAAGGCATTGTAAACAGCAACATCAACACGTTTCAGCATAGATGTCAGGATCGAACCGGGGTGCATGTAATTTTGGTTGGCATCAACACCGATGCCCAAAATACCTGCATCCGCAGCCGCCTGCAAAACACCACGTCCGGTGCCACCAGCCGCTTGGAATACAACGTCTGCGCCTTGCTCGATCTGGGCTTGGGTCAGCTCGCCGCCCTTAACCGGATCGTTCCACGCCGCACCTGTTGTGCCGGTCATATTTTGCAAAACAGTCGCATCGGCATTGACCGATTTAACACCTTGCGCATACCCGCAGGCAAATTTGCGGATCAGCGGAATATCCATGCCACCCACAAAACCAACCGTGCCGCTTTTAGAGGCCATCGCCGCCAAAACGCCAACGAGATAAGAGCCTTCGTGTTCGGAAAATACAACCGAACGCACGTTTGGCTGATCAACAACCATGTCGATAATCACGAAATCCGTATCCGGAAATTCCGCTGCAACCGTGTTCATTGCTGTTGCATTGGAAAAGCCTGCAACCACAACAGGGTTATTACCTTGCTGTGCAAAACGGCGCAGCGCCTGTTCACGCTGGGCGTCGGATTGCAGCTCGAATTCACGATATTCGATGCCGGTTTCTTCCTTGAAACGCTCGGCCCCCATATAGGAGCTTTCGTTGAAGGATTTGTCGAATTTTCCACCAAGATCAAAGATGATCGCAGGGTTGGCGGCACTGTGGCTGCCAGCAAATGCTGTCGTCGCAGCACCTGCAATAACAGCAGCACCCAGTAGCGTTTTCATAAGTTTCATAAGATTCTCCATTTTGTTCTTCACACGCATCGCCCAAATGTTGTGACTGCGTCAGCAACCAAATTGGTGGCGTGAATTTATAACTCGTGTAGTAAAAGGGGGCAGGTAACGAGGGTCAACGGTTAATTTACACTTTTTTGCCTTAAACAACGTAACGCATGACGATTGCATCGATTTTTTTTCCGTCAGGTTCAGTGTAATAGCCTTTTCGTTGGCCACTAACCGCATATCCACAAGAATCATAAAGCCTGCGCGCGGGCGCATTCTCTGCGGATACCTCAAGAAATATTTCAGAAATATTCTGATCGCGCGCAAAATCGCCAAGCTGTTTCAGCAAATTTTGTGCGATTTTCTGACGGCGGAAATCTGGATGCACGGCGATTGTCAGCAGCTCAGCCTCGGGTCCAGCGGTACGTATAAGCGCAAAACCGTTGGGGCCGCAAAATAGATGTGTGTTGGGGGCCGATAATAGAAATTGAAATTCAGCAATTGTCCAAGGGCGCGGTGCTGCATCAAAACTTGCCTGATGAATATGTGTCAGTTCTTCTGGTGTCATGGCAGGATGGTTGGGGCAGGTTCGCGCGACAATGCCGCATCGGCACTACGCAGATACATGGGCGCAGGGCGGGGCATATCCATCTCTATATTCATTGCCGCAAAGCGCGCGATATTTTCGGCACAGGGCGGGTTTTGTATGTTGATATCAATACTTTTCTTCAGTATTTCTGGCGCGCCGACAGCCACAGCATCGTTGAAATTTTGCACAAAAACCTGACCGCGTCGTCCGTCAAGAACCACCTGGAATGCGCCTTTTGTGCCATAGGCCAGCGCCTCAAACGTCGAAACACCCTGCGTGCGAACCCCCAAAGCCAAAGCCAACCCACGCGCAGTTGCCACCGCAATACGCACGCCTGTGAAATTACCAGGCCCTATACCAACGGCAATAAGATCAAGGTTTTGCCAGCTATTACCGGTAGTTTTCAGGGCATTTCCCAACATGGGCAGCAGGCATTCAGATTGGCCCTTGGTCATACCTTTAATAACACTGGATAGCACCTGATTACCCTTAAGCAAAGCGACCGCGCATTGCGCGGCCGATGTGTCAAATGCCAGAATTAATGGCGGGCTAGATAGCAACGGGGCGCACCTCTGTGACTTCGGGGATATAATGGCGCAACAGGTTTTCAATGCCGCTTTTTAACGTCATGGTTGAGGACGGACACCCCGCACAAGCCCCTTGCATATGCAAATAAACCACCCCGCGTTCAAAGCCGTGAAACGTGATGTCCCCGCCGTCTTGCGCCACGGCCGGGCGTACGCGTGTATCAAGTAATTCTTTGATTTGATTAACAATTTCGCCATCCGGGCCATCGTGATCCGCATGTCCAACGGCGCCCGTTTTGCCTGTCATAACAGGTTCACCGGATTGATAATGCTCCATAATCGCGCCAAGAATGGCTGGTTTGATATGGGACCAATCAATCGCCTCGCCTTTGGTCACGGTCACGAAATCGGGGCCGAAAAATACGCCCGTAACCCCCTCAACCGCAAAAACCCGTGTTGCCAGCGGCGAGGTTTCTGCCGCGGCTTTTGTCGCAAAATCTGCCGTGCCAGCCGCGATTACAGCCTGCCCGGGTAGAAATTTCAACGTTGCAGGATTTGGGGTGGATTCGGTTTGAATAAACATATTTTCGCCCTTTCAGATCAGGGTTTATATGTGGCGTGCTTGAGCAAAAAAGTCAAGTAAACTGGAATCTTTCTAAATTTATAATTTCGATTGCAGTCAGCCCCGTTCACGTCTAAATCCGGCATATGATTATTGAAAAACCCTTTTATTATATCCGCCATGGCCAGACGGATTGGAATGTCGAGGGGCGTTTTCAAGGCAGTCAGGATATTCCTTTGAATGACGAAGGTATCGGGCAGGCACATCGGGCGAAAACCTTGCTTGAAAACCTGCCTATCACCCATATTTACAGTAGCCCGTTGATCCGCGCACGCGCCACCGCTGATATTGCCAATAGCGTTTTAAATTTGGACATCACCGAAATTTCCGGCCTGCAAGAGTGCGGTTTTGGTGTATTGGAAGGAACCTTGCGCGGGCCTAACAACACCTATTCCGAGGATTGGCGTCAAGGCATGACCCCGGATAAAGCCGAAACATATGTTGATTTTACGGCGCGGGTTTTCGCCGCTTTCAACAGCGTTTTGGAAAACGCAGGCACACCGCTGATTGTTGCCCATGGCGCGGTTTTCTGGCCGGTGCATAGCCATATGCAACTGGATTTGGAGGTAACACTGCCGAATGCTATACCAATCCATTTGACCCCGCCAGCCAAAGGGTCGGGCTGCTGGAGCATGGAGAACGTTTAAGAAACCGCGATGATGCGCTCTTTGGTTAACCCACCCGGCACAACGGTAATTGGCACCGATATATTGGCGCTTTGACGGGTGATCAGTTGTGTGACCAGCGGCCCCGGCCCGTCGCCGGTTGCCCCAGCGCCAAGCACCAGAATGCCGACCTCGGGGTCTTCTTCAATCTGGGCCAGAACCTCGGTGGCGCGCTCGCCTTCACGGATCACCAATTCGGGTTCCAAACCCTCTTTGTCGATCATCCATTTGGAAAAAACCTTGAAATGTTCCTCAATGCGCTCGCGGGCCTCGATACGCATGGCCTCACCGACACCGATCCAATGCTGAAACTCTTCGGGGGCAATGATTCCCAGAATCTCAACCCCGCCACCAGTTTTTTTGGCCCGGATCGCGGCAAAGCGCAGGGCGTTCAGGAATTCGGGACTGTCGTCCATCACAACAAGAAATTTGCGCAAGGCTCGCACTCCATATGGTTTCACTCCGCGCCATCATCGCCTATGTGCGTCAATGGTGCAACTGTGACGTTTGAGCCTAGGGCTGCGGGATGCTGATTGCAGCATTAACCGGCACACTGGCCGGGCGCACGGGTAAACCACGTTTAACCCAGCCCTGATCAACATCTGAGCCAGCCATCCCGCCGACAACATCGATGATCCCCGACATCCCGATGCGTTCCAGTTGTTCCGTCAAATAATTGGAACGATTGCCCGTGCGGCAGGTAAATGCTAAAGGAATATTGGGGGATTGTGCGCGAATTGCCTTGATTTTATCCAGAAAATTTCGCTGGGTCATATCGGCCAAAAGCGCCACGTCCGGCACGCCTGTTTGTGACCACTCATCAGGGCGGCGAATATCAATCAACACGATTTCACCTGCCAGCGCCTTGGCCCGTGCCACATCCGGCGTCATTTTAACAACCTCGGCCTGCGCAACCGTTCCTGCGAAGACAACCAAGATAAATACCTGAAATACTCTGAATAAACTCTGCATACTACCCTCTTACGTTGGATTCATTAATTTGCATATAACTCCGCCAGATGGAAATCACGAGTGCGTCAGAGTGTCAGGGCTGGCTTTTTCGACAATTTTGCCGGTAGAAATAGACAACAAGGGATTGGGGTATGTTAATAGAACCATATACAGCCAAACACTGGCCTGAAATCTGGGATATTCTACGGCCTGTTTTTCGGGCCGGTGAGACCTATCCTTTTGCCCCGGATATCCCTGAAAATCAGGCGCGTATGGTTTGGAGCGATGCACCCATGGCAACCTATGTTGCACTGCGTGCGGATAAGGTGGTGGGCACGTTTTATATAAAGCCTAACCAGCCGAAACTGGGGGCGCATGTATGCAATTGTGGATATGTGGTGGATGGGGCTGCGCGCGGGCAGGGGGTGGCTGCGCAAATGTGTGTGTTCTCACAGATTGAGGCTTTGCGGCTGGGGTTCAGCGCGATGCAGTATAATCTGGTGGTTTCGAGCAATAAAAGCGCAGTAGCCCTGTGGCAACGGCAGGGGTTTGACATAATCGCCACCCTGCCCAAGGCGTTCAATCATAAACGTCTTGGGCTAGTGGATGCCCATGTGATGCACAAATTCTTGAGCTAACGTGCGCGCACAAATCCCACGATCTCGTAGGTTTTTTCCAAAATCGGTTCAGCAATGGCGCGGGCTTTTTCAGAACCTTTGGCCAGAATGCGGTCGATCTCAACAGGGTCGTCCATCAGGCGGGTCATTTCGGTTGAAATCGGCTCCAGTTTGGCCACCGCTAGATCTGCAAGTGCAGGTTTGAAACGCCCCCACTGCGCCCCGGCGAATTCGGTAATCACCGCCTCGGAGCTGGTGTTCGACAGGGCGGCATAAATATCGACCAGATTGCGTGCTTCGGGGCGGCCTTTTAGATCATCAAGGTTATCTGGCAACGGTTCAGGGTCAGTTTTTGCCTTTTTGAATTTCTTCATAATCAGCTCGGCGGGATCGGTCATATTGATCCGCTCCATGTCTGATTCCCCGGATTTTGACATCTTTTTTGTCCCATCGCGCAGGTTCATGATCCGCGCGGCCGGCCCCTCGGTCAGCGGTTCGGTGATGGGGAAAAACCCCGGGGCCTTGAAATCATGGTTGAATTTCGCGGCGATGTCGCGTGTCAGTTCAACATGCTGTTTTTGGTCATCACCCACCGGCACGTGTGTGGCATGATAGAGCAGGATATCCGCCGCCATCAGGCTGGGATATGCATAAAGACCAAGGGAAACGGCCTCGGCGTTTTTGCCGGCCTTATCCTTGAACTGGGTCATGCGGTTCATCCAGCCGACGCGGGTAACACAGTTAAAAATCCAGCCCAGTTCGGCGTGGGCAGAAACCTGTGATTGATTGAAAAGGATAGATTTTTCCGGGTCGAGACCACTGGCAATATAGGCCGATGTCAGCTCACGCGTGGCGTATTTCAGCGCAGCCGGGTCTTGCCAGACAGTGATCGCGTGCATGTCAACAATACAGTAAACAGTTTCGAAACCCTGCCCCTGCATGGTCACAAACTTTTTGATGGCACCTAAGTAATTTCCAAGTGTCAGCCCGCCTGAGGGTTTGATCCCGGAAAAGACGCGACGCGTGTGGACCGCTTCGGTCATGGCAATTTATCCTTTACATTGCTCGCAATTATGGGTGACTTATCGCGACCCTTGCCCCGTGCGTCAACAGGAGTATCGAATGTTTGACCCAAATGCCGATCGCTCACCGTTTAATCCGGTCCCGCCGGTGATCGTTTTTGTGGCGCTCGCCATCATACTGATAGAGGTGGTTTTGCAACTTGGCAGCCGCGGGTTGATCGGTGGCCCTAATGCAATTGGCTGGCGGATAGGGTTGATTGAACAGTTCGGCCTGTCGGGGCGCATGCTGGAATATATGTATACGACCGACACCTATAACCTTGGGTATATTGTGCGCTTTCTAAGTTATCCGTTTTTGCACTTCGCCTTGTCACACGCCGCGTTTGCAGCGGTGATGATCCTAGCGCTCGGCAAGATGGTTGCGGAAAGTTTCCATACTATTTCGGTTATCATATTATTCGTGGCCTGCACCATTAGCGGTGCCATTGCTTACGGAATGATCGACCATACATTACAGCCGTTTATCGGGGCATTTCCAATCGTTTATGGCCTGTTGGGGGCTTATAGTTGGATGTTATGGCAGCATGCAGCGACAACAGGTAAAAGCGGCATAACCGCGTTTCGCCTGATCGGATTTCTGGTCGTTTTGCAATTTATTTTCCGCGTTGTCGTACCATTTATTACCAATACCGAGCCCCCCCTCCCCAATGCCTGGATCAGCGACTTAGCAGGGTTTGTTACAGGCTTTACGTTGTCTTTCGTGCTGGCCCCGGACGTGCGAACACGCATGAAACGCTGGCTGACATTTCTGCGCCGTCGCTAGGTGCGTTGCATATAACGGCGTAAATCTGCAGGTGTTATCGCACCGCTCAGCAGCACGCTAGCCCCATAGCTGATTACCCCGATTATAATCACAGCCCCAAGCGCGCCGTAGCGCCAGCCGGGCATTGTTAACCAGTGTTCACCCCCCCACGCGGCCAGCCAGATCATCACGCCCATGATCGCACTTGCTGCGGTGATACGGGGTAGGACATACCGCAGGCGCGCATCCATCTGCACTGCCTGCCCGAATTTGCGCGAACCACGCCATAATAACACTAGCATCACCCATGCTGCGGCGCTGGTTCCGATTGCAGCGGCCAAAAACCCCGAAGTTGAAGCTATTTTAACCGCCAGCACAGACAACCCGATGGCCAGTACCACGTTAATCACCATCGAGATTAGTGCGTAATGAAACGGGGTGCGGGTATCTTCGCGCGCGAAAAATACTGGTGACAGTACCTTGATCAAAACAAACGCCGGCAGGCCGAAACCATAGATCTGCAATGCTTGCGCTGTGGCTGCGGCATCAGTTGCGCTAAACGCCCCGCGTTCAAACAGTACCGAAACCAGCGGCTGGGCAATAACCACCAAGGCCACCGTCGAAGGGATGGTTAATAGCAACGTGAACTCGGTCGCACGGTTAAGGCTTTGGCGGCTCCCCTTGGTGTCATTGCTACGCAAGCGTCGCGACAGGTCTGGCAATAACACCACCCCGATGGCAATGCCCACCACCCCGAGGGGTAATTGATACAAGCGATCCGCATAGTTCAGCCAGGCCACAGCCCCGTCGAAATACGAGGCCACGTTCCGCCCAACCAGCAGGTTAACCTGCATCACGCCGCCCGCCAGTGCTGCGGGGGCCGCGATGATCGCCAGCCGTTTCAGTTCAGGCGTCATATGTGGTATTTTGAGGCGCAACCGCATGCCTGCGCGTGCCGCCGCGAACCACAGCAGTGCCATTTGTGCGATACCGGCAATCGGCACGCTCCAGACCAGCGCGCGCCCGATATCTGCGCCGCCAACGTAAGCCAACCCCATCGCACTGATCAAAATCAGGTTCAGCAACACAGGCGCCGCCGCCGCGACTGCAAAGCGCCCCAAAGAGTTCAGCACACCGCTTAACAGGGCTGCGATTGAAATGAACAGGATATAGATAAATGTGATACGGGTGAAATCAACCGTCATCGCAAAGCGCCCATCATTGGCAAATCCACTGGCCATTGCCAGCACCAGCCACGGCATGAATACCTGTGCCAGCAGCATCAGCACAATCAGGATCGCCGCCAGCCCGGACATGGCATCCTGGGCAAAATCTTTTGCATCCTCGCCGCTCTCGACTTTTTTGGCGAACATCGGGATAAAGGCCACGTTGAACGCGCCCTCACCAAAGAAGCGGCGAAACATATTTGGCAGGGAAAAAGCAACCAAAAAGGCCTCGGCAATCGGGCCGGAACCAAGGAATGCCGCGATCATGATATCGCGCCCAAAGCCCAGCACCCGACTGATCAAAGTCCAACCGCCGACAGTAAAAAAGCTGGATAAAAGCTGAATTTTACGGTTCATGCCATCGCCCCTTTTTGGGCTGCTTTGATGGCGTCTTGCAAGCGTGACGTAATCATATTCTGTTTACTTTCGGAACGAATTTTCAAGCCAAACAGGTCTTTGACATAAAACGCATCCACCGCCTGCGCACCATATGTCGCGATAATAGCCGAGGAAATTGAGACCCCGCAGTCGGTTAATGTGCGTGCAAGATCAAATAAAAGACCGGGGCGATCCCGGGTGTCTACCTCAATAATTGTAAAAATTTCCGAGCCGTCATTATCAAAAATAACCGTAGTCGGGACAATGAACCCCCGTTCACGTTTCTTGATTTTATCTTTGGTTTTCAGAGCATCGCGCGCGATTACATCCCCTTGTAAGGTGCGGATAATGATTTTGTGCAACCGCGATAGGCGTGATTTGTCATAGGGTTTGCCTGCCATATCCTGAATCCAGAAAACGGCCGTGGCCAGCCCGTCGGAACTGGTATAGCTGCGCGCATCCACCACATTTGCCCCCGCCAATGCCAAGGCCCCGGCAAAGCGCGCGAAGATGCCGGGATGGTCCGGCATCACAAAACAGGCCCGCGTTGCATCACGATCCTCGTCGGCCTCAATATGACTAACGGGTGCGTCGGATTTTACCGATTTGGCAAGTTGGGCAAAAATCATATGGGTCGCCGTATCAAGACCCAGCCAATAAGGGCGGTAATGGCGGGCACATTCTGTGGTAATATCTGCGGCCTTCCAGCTGGTCAGAATTGCCGCCAGTGCCGCCTTGGCCTCGGCCTCTCGTTCAGGGCCAGAGTGGATAACCTGGCCGTTTGACAGCAACTCACGGGTCTGGGCGTAAAGGTCACGCAACAGCATGGCTTTCCAGTTATTCCAAACCCCCGGCCCAACCCCGCGAATGTCGCAAACAGTCAACACTGTCAGTAGCTTAAGGCGCGTGCGGCTTTGCACGGCATTGGCAAAATCACGCACGGTGCGCGGGTCGGAAAGGTCACGTTTTTGCGCCATATCCGACATAAGAAGATGGTTCAGCACCAGCCATTCAACCATGTCACATTCATCCGGCTCCAGCCCTAGTCGCGGCGCAATTTCACGGGCTATTTTGGCCCCGACAATAGAGTGATCCTGCGGCAGGCCCTTGCCAATATCATGCAGCAGCAACGCCACATAAAGCACTTTGCGGTTAACGCCTTTTTTTAGGATGGACGAGGCCACTGGCAAGTCCTCAATCAATTCACCTTTTTCGATTTGAAACAGGTTTGAGATACACTGGATCGTGTGCTCATCGACCGTATAGTGGTGATACATATTGAACTGCATCATCGCAACAATGCGGCCAAATTCCGGGATAAATACGCCTAAAACCCCCAGCTCATTCATGCGTCGCAAGCCACGTTCTGGGTTGTTATGGGACAACAATAAATCCAGAAATATCCGTGTAGCCTCGGAGTTTTGGCGCAAATTATCATCAATAAGGTGTAAATTACGCGCCACCAGCCGCATGGCATCGGGGTGGATCAGAATGTCGGACCGCAAGGCCTCCTCAAACAGGCGCAACAGGTTAAGCGGGTCATTCAGGAAGTTTTGCGGATCAACCACATCCAGACGCCCGTGATTAATTGTGTATTCCTTGGCGGTTTTATCGCGCCCAAAATTGATAGCATTCAGGATCGCACGCCCGAAACTGGGCCGTTTCTTGACATGTCTGGCCTCAAGGGCGGTCAGAAAGATGCGGGTAAGATCGCCCACATTAGTGGCGTGACGAAAGTAATCCTGCATGAAATATTCAACCGCGCGGCGGCCCTTGGCATCATGGTAGCCCAAGGCCTCGGCCACCCCGACCTGATTATCAAAGGTTAGCTGCTCGCTGGCGCGGTTGGTCAGCAGGTGCAAATGGCAACGGGTTTTCCATAGAAATGCCGCCGCATCCGCAAAAACCTTGTATTCTTCAGCCCGAAAAACCCCCTGCGAAATCAGCTCATCGGGGCTGTTGGCATGATAGAGGTATTTCGTGATCCACATCAATGTTTGCAAATCCCGCAAGCCGCCTTTGCCCTCTTTGATGTTGGGTTCAACCACATAGCGCGCGCCTCCGTGACGGGCATGGCGCAGGTCGCGTTCCTTTAGCTTAGCCTCGACAAATTCGGGGCCGGTATCATTAAAAAGCTTGTCCCAAAGCCGGATATTAAGATCCTCAAACAAGGCCGTATCCCCGGCCAAATACCGGTTTTCCAGCAAGGCGGTGCGGATGGTGAAATCCTCACGCCCCAGACGGATACAATCGTCAACCGTGCGCACAGCATGGCC
This sequence comes from uncultured Rhodobacterales bacterium, assembly GCA_964429065.1. Lineage (GTDB taxonomy): Bacteria > Pseudomonadota > Alphaproteobacteria > Rhodobacterales > Rhodobacteraceae > NORP23. The sequence continues at coordinate 15,313 of CAYSAZ010000013.1, read as the reverse complement.
GACTTTCAGGCGTAAATCCCAGAGCGTATAGAGGATGCTTTCGATCATGCTCTCACCCCAGGCGGTCTGCTTATAGGGTGTCAAAAACAATAGATCCACATCGGAAAACGGCGCCATTTCCGCGCGCCCATACCCCCCGACGGCTACCACAGAAATGCGTTCGGATTTTGTGGGTGTCGCTAATGGGTGCAGCCAGCGGCTTGCCATTTTTATGGTGGCTTTAACAATTTCATCAGTCAGACAGGCGTAGGATTTTATGGTTTTTGAGGCATCTTGCGAGGCGTTTTGCAAGGCCGCAGCAATTGCCGCGTGCCCTGCGTTATTTGCCTCGTGCAGTACCGCTACGGCCCTGGCGCGAATGTCGCTGGCATCATGTGCATCCGATATGCTTGCCTCGAGTTTCTGCCACAGCGCCTCTGGGTCCAGAATTTTGGTGCCATCACACCATAGCACATCCGGGTCTTGTTTAAGCGTCATGCCATCAAGAGCCAAAGCCACCGAAACTGCGCGGGGCCGGGTCGACGATTACCGCATCGCCTTTGTCAACTTTCAAAATCGCCAAACCCCGTTGGTTCAAGCCTTGTGGTGTCAGGCGAAACACGCCGTTAACCCCGACAAATCCGGCGGGGTTAATCAGTCGCCCGGCATCAAAAACGTCGGTCGCGCCTTGGGCTTTGGCGCTGGTAATCAAGGCCCCTATTGCCGCAACCGCGTCATAAGCGAGCGCTGAAAGATCGTGGGGTTCTGTACCATGCGCTGCCAGATACCGTGCATCAAACTGTGCTGTCAGCACTGGGTCTGGTACGGCAAAAATCCCGCCCTGCATGCTGGGTTGCCCCAAAAGTTCGGTCGATTTATCCCAGCGCGCCAGCCCCATAAACTGGGTGTTGCGCCGCGTGATCCCCTCAGAACCAAGAGCCGCCGCCATGAACGCCAGGCCGCGTGTCGGGGTGTCGGTAAACAGCAAAGCCTGCACACGATTTGAGGCCATAGTTTGCGCTACTGCTGGTGCCGCCTCGCTTAGACCTTGCATATTCAGCGGATAGGATGCGGTGCCGGCAAGGTTGGCGCCTGTGTTGCGCGCCGCATTGATGGCTGCCTGTTTGCCGGCCTCGCCCTCGACACCGTCAGGGTAGACCACACCGACATTGGGCATGCCGTTATTAACCGCATAGCTGAACAGACGGGTTGCCACGTCCTCAAAGGTCACACCAAGAATATAGACATTTCCACCGGCAATCGCAGCGTTATTTGACAGGCTTAGCACATTGATATTGCTTTGAGCCGCAACCGCGGCCACGGCGCTCGTAGTGTTGCTGAACAACGGCCCGATGAAAATTTGCGCACCGTCCGTAATCGCCCGAGTTGCCTCGGCGGCGGCACGGGTTGGATCGGCGCCTGTGCGGTAAACTCTAAGGTCAATCGCCGCCCCGTGCACATCGCGCGCAGCCATGCGGGCCGCGTTAACCAGATTATCGGCAAGCTGATCATTCAACGCATCACCAGATTCGTAGGGTACCATCAAAGCCACGACCACCGGCTGCGTTGGATCAACCTCGGTTGTGCTGCTGATCATGGTTTGATCACAAGCCACAAGGCCAAAAGCAACTAGCGCTAAAACAAATGGACGCAGTAATGCCGCGCATGAAAATCGATATTTTGACATATTCCCTCGCAAATTGGTTGGGGTCTGGATAGACTCGAAAGCTGCGGGTAAGGATATGCGCCTTATGCGCACAAGTAAACGGCAGGTTTGGCAAAGGAATGACACTGTGGCAAAACTATCCCCCTCGCTTCAGGCCGGTCTGTATCTGGTGGCAACGCCGATTGGAACGGCAGCAGATATCACGGTGCGTGCGCTGGATATCCTGACCAATGCCGATATGCTGGCCGCTGAGGATACACGTAACACGCTGAAATTGATGGATATTCATGGTGTAAAGCTGAATGGCCGTCCGATCCTGTCTTATCATGATCATAATGGTGCTGCCCAACGTCCTCGCCTGATGCGGGCCATTGAGGAAGGGAAATCGGTGGCATATGTGTCTGATGCAGGTACGCCGCTTATTGCCGATCCGGGGTATCAACTGGCCGCAGAAGCGATCACCAGAGGGCTGGCTGTTACCTCTGCGCCCGGCGCATCGGCGCTGTTGGCGGCGCTGTGCGTGGCGGGGTTACCGACGGATCGGTTTATGTTTGCGGGGTTTCCGCCTGTTAAATCTGTGGCCAAAGAAAAATTCTTGCGAGAATTTGAAAATGTCCCTGCAACGCTGGTATTTTACGAATCTCCGCGCCGTGTGGCCGCTTGTCTGGCTGTGATGCAGAGGGTTTACGGTGCGCATAGAAAGGTGGCCGTTTGCCGCGAGTTGACCAAAAAATTTGAGGAGGTTCGTCGCGCCACTCTGGGCGAACTTGCGGATCAATACGCCAACGAACCCGCACCCAAAGGCGAGGTTGTGATCGTGCTTGGGCCACCGCTTGAAACCGCGGCCAGCCCTGCGGATATCGATGCGGCATTGCTGGACGCGCTGCAAAACGCCTCGCTGAAAGATGCGGCGCGCGAGGTTGCTGAAATGCTTAAGTTGCCGCGCAAACAGCTTTATGCCCGGGCGCTGGAGCTTAGTGGAAAATGAAATCCGGGCGCACTGCATATCTGAACGGGCTGGCCGCCGAAGACATCGCCGCACGGCTTTATGAGGATCGCCAAGGCCGGGTTCTGGAACGCCGCTGGAAACGTCGCGAGGGTGAGATCGACCTGATCGTTGAAGAGGCCGGTGTGATCATATTTGTCGAGGTGAAAGCGCGTAAAACGCTGGAAATCGCCGCGCAATCCCTGTCACAAAAGCAACAGCTCAGGATGTTTGAAGTTGCCCAATTGTATCTGGCAGAAAGTAATGCTGGCATGAATGCTGACACCCGGTTCGACGTGGTGTTGATTGATCGTCAGGGTAACACCGAAATCCTGGAAAATGCCCTTATACAAGGGTAGTAGGGTTGAAAGTAGTGCGCGCATGCTCCAAATCTGAATAAAACAAAGGAATTTCCGATGCCCTTGAAAATTGCCATACAAATGGACCCCATTGAGGATGTTAACATCGACAGCGACAGCAGTTTTCGCATTGCCGAGGTCGCGCAGGCCCGTGGGCATGAGCTGTTTTATTACACGCCCGATAAACTGGCCTATCAGGAGGGGCGTGTAACAGCACGGGGCTGGCCGGTAAGCGTGCGGCGTGAGGCGGGCAATCATTTCACTCTCGGGGATGAACAGGAAATTGACCTTGCCGATTGGGATGTGGTCTGGTTGCGCCAGGATCCCCCTTTTGACATGGGCTATATCACCAGCACCCATTTGCTGGATATGATCCATCCCAACACGCTGGTCGTGAACAATCCGTTCTGGGTGCGCAACTATCCCGAAAAACTGTTAGTGCTGGAATTTCAAGACCTTACCCCGCCAACAACCATTGCCCGCGATCTTGAAACGCTTAAGGCCTTCAAGAAGAAGCACGGGGATATCATCCTTAAACCGCTCTATGGGAATGGTGGCGCGGGAGTGTTCCGGCTTGGCCCCGATGATCGCAATCTAAATTCGCTGCACGAGTTGTTTACGGGCATGAATAATGAGCCGCTGATCGCCCAAAAATTTCTGCCCGATGTTGCTGCGGGTGACAAACGGGTGATCCTGATTGACGGTGAACCTGTGGGGGCGATCAATCGGGTGCCTGCGGCGGGTGAGACGCGATCAAACATGCATGTGGGCGGGCGGCCCGAGAAAATTGGGCTGACGGCGCGCGACCATGAGATTTGCGCGCGTATCGGGCCAATTTTGCGCGAAAAAGGTCAGATTTTTGTGGGCATTGACGTGATTGGCGGCATGTTAACAGAGATTAACGTAACTTCTCCGACAGGTATCATGGAACTGGACCAGTTTGACGGTATCAACGTCGCCGAGATGATCTGGCAGGCAATCGAGACGCGGATCGCAGCGGGTTGAAACAACAGTAAATGAAATATTTGTATAAAATTACATTATCTACCTGCCGCGCAAACGCATGCGCGGCTAGATATCCCAAGAGTGTTGTAATGCGGCGCGGGTCTCGGCCACACCAATTTGCCACAATTTATCGGTTTCAGCATCGTCGCGCTGATAATCCCCGCCATAAACTCCGTCCCCAAGGATGTGGCGCACGGCTGCTGGCGGGCGGTCTTTGGTAGCGGCGTTATCGACAGGATTTTTATGACCTTCGGGCGCAGGGTGTTGGGGCAGGCGCGTCCAGGGAAAATTCTCCATCCAGGATGCGTGACTGGCATCTTTGTCGAGCGACTGCACATAATCCCAGGTTTTGGGCGCCAACCACCAGTTGTGAAACCGCACGCGCGCACCTGGATTATCCATGATCCATTGCGCACAAAACTGTTGCGCAGGCATGTTGCCGCCATGACCATTAACGATAAAAACTCGACGAAAACCCGTGGTATAAAGGCTGTCGAGGATATCTTGTAGCAGCGAAAGATAGGTTTGGAAGCGCAGGGTAATCGTGCCCGGGTAGGCCATGAAATTCGGCGTTAGCCCATAGGCCAGCACTGGAAAAACCGGGATATTCAACGGTTGAGCCGCCTCAATCGCGATGCGTTCGGCAAGGATGCTATCGGTATTAAGGCTAAGCTGGGCATGTTGTTCAACACTGCCAAGTGGCAGGATAGCACGGTCGTCTTTTTGCAAATACGCCTCTATGTCCATCCAGCTAAGATCCGCAATTTTCATGAATTTCCCCTTGAAATCAATGGGCTGGAATTGTCACCCTGTCTTGCAAACTACGCCCGCCATCAATCGTTAAAATCTGCCCGGTGATAAAATTTGCCTTGCTGGAAGCCAGAAAAATAGCGGCCTCGGCGGCCTCGGCCGCTTCGCCGATATGGCCAAGCGGGGTGGCGTCTTCGATCATGTCATGCAGAGCTTCGGTTTCTTTCAAGGCCTCGCGCAGGCTGGCGCTCATCAGGCTGCCAATGGCAATGGCGTTCACGCGAATACCATGGCCCGCATAGGCAACAGCCAGCGAGCGGGTCAGCTGATCAAGTGCGGCCGTAGACACCGAATAGGCCATTAATTCCGGCAACGTGCGGCTTGAGGCGATTGACGACAGATTAACAATTGCGCCAATAACCGCATCGCGTTTGCGTTTCGGGTTTTGCTGGATCATCCGTCTGGCCACCGCCTGCGCAAGACGCAAATTCACAGTGACATTTTGATGCATAAGCTGCTCGAACACGCCGTCATCATCGTGAAGGGCGTCGGATGGCAGGATTTGACGGCTGGCATTTACCAACACATCAATACCGTCATATGCGTCAATCGTTGCGGCCATCAAGTTGTTTACAGTCAGTTTTTCCTGCAAGTTTCCGCAATAGGCCATGGCCTTGCCGTCACTGCCTTGCAGGGCATCAACCTCGGACATCAGGCGTTTTTCATCCATGTCAGCAAGGGTAACATTAGCCCCGCATTCAACAAATCGACGGGCAATTGCCAGCCCGATACCGTTTGCAGCGCCCGTTACAATGACCGTTTTACCGGCGATAGTTGTATCCATAATACCCTCGTGATTCTTGAGAAGTTTAGCGCAACTTTTGTGGATTTCCGAATGGTTTTACGCTTGTCGGCCCAATGGACGCCGTGCGCGAATGATTTTAAACGCTTTGCCTTGATGCAGGATTTCCCATTTCTTGAAATATTGCGCCATTGCGCTTTCATAGGGTAACTGCCGGTTTGCCACCATTAAAAACTGCCCCGAGGGGCGCATGATCCGGGCGGCGGCGGCAATAAACGCGACCCCAAGCGCCGGTTCTGCCGCGCGCCCTTGATGAAAAGGCGGGTTGCAGATCACGGTGTGGTACGGATCGATTGGTTTTTCAAGTGTGGTCACATCCGCCCAGTGGAAACATGCGCGTGTATCGCTGACATTCTGTTTGGCAGCCAAAAGCGCGCTATGCTCAGCCTCATAAAGATCAAGTGTTGTGATTTTTTCACACGCGGCCAGCGCGGCTTTGGCCAAATAGCCCCAGCCAGCCCCCAGATCCGCCACCGGCCCTTTAATGGATTTATCAAAATATGCGGTAAGCATTTCTGAGCCAACGTCAATTTTCTCGGGGCTGAACATTCCCGGCGCGGTCACATATCCATGTGCGTTCAGGCGCCGGATCGCCCCCTGCTGCCAGTCCGGTAAATCAAGCGCGTTTGGGGTAAGCCAAAAAACCTTACCGTGGGATTTGGATAAAACGCCGTCTAGCGCACCGTGTTTTTTCACAGCTTTCAGCAAGGAATCGATGCCTACGGTTTTATCGCCGCTTACCACCACACGGCCGCTATCACCCGCCATCGTACAAGCGCGCGCAAAATTGGCCATGTTCTCAATGCGACTGCGGGTGAGCGCCATCAGCACCATCGAAAACGCCCCGTGCACTGTTGGCATAACGGATAGGTTTTCCTCTTGCAGGCCATCAGCGAAAGGCTTGAAACCCTGTTCGCAGACGATATGGGGAAACTCTGCAAAACCGCGCGGCATCGGGGCTGGCGGGCGGATATATAATACCTCTGTGTCCGGAAAATCGAGCAGGCCTTCGGCAAACGGCAATAGAATACGGGCTGGGTCAGACATTTTTGCACATCATTTTACGGCTCATTCTTCTTCCATCGTGCATTGCAGCGGATGTTGGTTGCGCTGGGCGTAATCCATCACTTGCGTAACTTTGGTTTCAGCAATTTCATGAGAATAGACCCCAACTACGGCCAGACCTTTGGTATGCACCGTCAGCATGATTCCGGTTGCCTGTTCGCCGCTAAGGCCGAAAAACCGTTCCAGTACCAGCACGACAAACTCCATCGGGGTATAATCGTCATTTATCAAAATAACTTTGTAAAGTGGGGGTTTAGATGCTTTTTGCTTAGGTTTTGTCAGCACAGATGTACCCTCATCAGGATTATCATCCGAGGCCATCAATCTTGTCTGTAAGGTGTCGATCATCATCATTCCTGCGGGTATTTTATGCGGACTGTATAATCTACCCACAGAAATAGAAAAGGGGGCAAAGAGGGGCTTTGGTTAGAGCAGTGTTAACGGCACGCATGAAATTTACTTTTGGGTAAACTTATTCACATTCATGTTCTCTTGAGACTATTTGAAAAATATATGTTTTCTTACGGGATAATCTCGTGTTAGAGTCCGGGTACAATAATACGGCACCGAAAAATCGGGCCATTGAGGCAGACATTTAATCGATCGGCAGGCATTCCGATGTTTTTTACAGTGATACGGGGACTTTTCCTCGTGGTTTTTGTTGTGGTTTGGGCCAGCGTCAGTGCTGCGGCCCCCTATGCGGCGTTTGTGATGGACGTGCGCAGCGGTGAGGTGTTGCATTCGCGCAACGCCGACACGCGGCTGCATCCGGCGTCCTTAACCAAAATGATGACGCTTTATGTCGTTTTTCGCGAGGTAGAGGCGGGGCGGATGAGCCTTGATCAGATGATCACCATTTCACGCAATGCCGCCAGCGAGCCGCCCTCAAAACTGGGGTTGAAAAGAGGGCAAAAAATCGCGTTGCGCTATCTTATTCGCGCGGCTGCGGTGAAATCGGCCAATGATGCCGCCACCGCACTGGGCGAAGCGGTTTCAGGGTCCGAGGCGAAATTTGCACGCTTAATGACCACGACCGCGCAGGCGATGGGCATGCGTAACACGACGTTCAAAAATGCCCACGGTCTGACGGCCAGCGGGCATATGTCAACGGCGCGTGATATGGCAACGCTCGGGCGGCGGTTGTTTTATGATTTTCCGCAATATTACAACCTGTTCAGCCGGATCACGACCGAAACAACGATGCGCACGGTTTACAATACAAACCGCCGGTTTCTGCGGGCTTATCGCGGCGCTGACGGGATCAAAACCGGCTATACAAATGCCGCTGGTTTCAATCTGGTGGCCTCAGCGCAGCGCGGGCAGGAACGGATTATTGCCACAATGTTTGGCGGCACCTCGACGGCACAAAGGAACGCGCAGGTCGCGAAATTGCTGGACATGGGGTTTGATCGCGCGCCCAGTCGGGTGGCGACCATACGCCCGCCAGCTTTGAACATGAACTTGAATTTGAACCAGCCCGGCGAAGTTATTACGCGCACCTCAGGGGTGGTAAAGCGCGCTTATGCGCCGGTGATGCGCGGCGCGACTAAAACCGTGGCCCCTGTCATGTTGGTTTTGGCCGCGCCTGTTGTGCAAACGCCCGACAACATTGATGCGCTGGTTCTAAACGCTCTTGGTCAAGGCGATGCCGCCGAGGCTGAGCCTCCTTTTGACAACATTCCCCAAATAACTGTGGCTCAACCCCTGCGTCGCCCCAAAGGTTTCCGTGTGCCTGTGCAAGTTGCCAGCATCGCACCCGTTAGTATTACAGATGCAAGCCCGGTGCAGCAGGTCGGGGATTGGGGGGTGCAACTGGGCACCTACCGCAACCGGGTGAACACCGAAAAACTGCTGCTGAAAACGGCTTTGATGGACCTTGATGCCTTGCAGGGCGCGTTGCGCAAAGTTGCGGTAACACAAGTAAACGGCATCACAATGTATCGCGCGCAGTTCATCGGCTTAAGCCAAGCAGACGCCACCAAAGCCTGCGCACGCCTGCAAGCCCGCGATTCCATATGTGAAGTGGTCGCGCCGAACGGTTAGGTGCCACATTGATTTTTCAAACCAAAATGCTAGCCTGCCCGGTATTCTTTAACTGAAATCGGAGGGCATTATGGCTGAAGATGATGAAGTTCTGATCGTCTCATATCTGGGGTTGCGTAAAACCATTGGCGGGGTCGGGTTTATGTTGCCGATTGTGCTGATCATTGCCGGACTGATTGCAGGGGATATTGAGCCTTCGATCAGCCATTTTTATTATACCTCTATGCAGGATTACTTTGTTGGCTCGCTTTGTGTGGTCGGGCTGTTTTTAATGTCTTACCGTGGCTTTAAGCCTGAAAAGGGCGAATGGCTGACGGATCGCAGATTAGGATGGTTGGGGGGCGGCGCGGCGATATTAGTCGCGTTTTTTCCAACCGCACCTTCGGGTGCAAAAATTGAAATAACCAGCATTGCGCATTTCATTTTTGCCACGACTTTCCTATTTTCTCTGGGTGCTTTTTCATTTTTCAAATTCACACGCTCCAAATCCCCAAAGGCAGAGTGGCCAACGGATAAACTATGGCGAAAACGTATTTACCGTCTGATGGGCACCATAATTTTTGCCTGTCTTATCGTGATCGGAGTGACCACGTTCCTGATCCATAAAGAGGTGATTTCTGACCCCAAAAACGACTGGATGTTTTGGTTTGAATCCTTTGCCGTCTGGGCTTTTGGAATTTCATGGCTGGTAAAAGGACAAGCTATTCAGGATATGCAAGGTCTGCGCCAACGGATATTTGCCTCAAAAGCTTAACGCAGACTTTCCAGCAGTTCTTGTGTTGGATAGCCGTCGGCCAGCATGTGGTTGGAGGTTTGAAAAACCTGTATAGCCTCAACGCTTTTGGGGCCAATCATGCCGTCAGCCCCGCCGGTATCAAGGCCCATCGCGATCAGGCGTTGCTGGATTTCGCGGATTTCTGCACGCGAAAGCTGCGGATCATTTCGTGGCCATGGGGCTTGAAGTGGCCCAAGCCCTGCAATGCGATCAGACAGATGACCAACGGCCAGTGCATAGGAGATCGACATGTTATATTGCCGGATTACCTGAAAATTTGAAAATATCGCAAACACCGGCCCACGAGCACCGGTCGGTGCCAGCAGCGCCGTGGGGCCGTGGTCAGGCAGTTTTTCTCCGCTCATGGTTCGCAGCCCACGAATATTCCAAAACCGTGCGCTTTGGGTCTGATGTTCGCCAATCAGGGCGTAATCAAACCCGCGCGGCAACGTCACCTCAAGCCCCCAGGGAATGCTGTTATCCCAGCCAAGCCGGTTGAGGTAATGCGCGGTTGAGGCCAGCGCATCGCTTGGATCATCCGCCCAGATATCGCGCCGCCCGTCGCCGTTGTGATCAACTGCATAAGCCAGATAGGTTGTGGGCATAAACTGGGTGTGCCCCATGGCGCCGCTCCAACCGCCAATCATTTGGCTTTGTGAAATGGCCCCACTGGCAAGAATTTTCAGCCCGGCGATCAGTTCTGATTGGGCAAAATTCTGCCGGCGCCCAGCATGCGCAATATTGGCCAGTGCCTCAATCGTGTAAGTTGTGCCGCGAAAGCCGCCATAATTGGTTTCCATGCTCCAGATTGCCAGAAGAACGTTACTGGCAACACCGTATTTTTGTGTAATTGATTTCAGAACTACGCCGTAATCCGCAGCTTTTTGGCGCCCCTTCGCAATATTGCGCGCAGAAACGGCGCCATCGAGATATTCCCAGATCGGGCGGATGAATTCAGCTTGATTGGCATCTGAGGCGCGGGTTTTGGGGGTGTAATGCACAGACTGAAAGGCCAGATCAAAAACCTGCGAGGAAATTCCTGCGGCCAGCGCCTGTGTGCGAAATTGGCCTTGCCAAGTCGCAAAAGAATTTTCAGCGTTAGGCGCGCGCATCACCGGGCGCTGTTCTTGTGCAACCGACATGGATGAAATCATCAACACAGCAAGACGAATAATTGTGCGCACGGTTTATCTTTCTACATCGATATCAAATGTTTTGGCATCGATTTTAATATGTCTATGCTGCCCTTTGACAAGGCCTACGAGTATCAACGGTACTGTAGCCAGTTCCAAACCAAGGCGCCGCATGCGGGATTTGAACGTCCAGCGCCCAGCACCGTAAACACGGTTGCCACTGGATTGAACGGAAGGTTCCTGTTCTTTTTGTGAAATACCAAAGTACGCATCTAGGCATCGGTCCTGAAACACCGGTGCCGGTTCTATCTGGTATGATTTTATCCAGGTCCGGGTCCAAAGATAGGCATCGACCATCACGTACTTCCCCGCAGTTTTTCTGACCAGTTTTTTCGCAATGAACGGCGTAAGCACATACGCCCCCGCACCAATTTTATTTTGATAAATTCTGAGCGCGGAAATTTGAGGATCACCATTGCTTGTCCACAGCGGCTTTTTGGCGAGCAGATGACGGCGCGGCACAGTTTCCAGATCATAGACATGATCGTCTTTTATATGTTTCTCAATATGGCTAAGCGTTTGAGTAAGCGTATTACCCAAAACAGCGTCATCTTCGCAAATCAAAACCGGCTCATCAAGTTTGGACACCAGTTCCCAGGCGCGGAAATGGCTGCGAAAACAACCAATGTCTTTGCCGGGTATTTTGCGCATCCAATATGAGGCTAAACGCTCCAGTGTTGCGTCGTCCAGATCATCGAATCCACTGGCAACCAGAAATTCTATTTCTAATCCAAGCTGGTCTGCGCGGGCCTGCAATCGCGCCCGCCGTTCTGTTGCAGAGAGTAGGTTTATGACAAGTATTTTCATGCTGGATCCGTTTGCGCGGTTTGATATCTAGGATGTCTCTATAATAAAATATCTATCGCGGCGATATAAATCGAATGCTAGCGCCCAAACACTTTGCAGCCGGTTTCGCCTAAAGCGCCGACAATGACCGGATAGCCGGATCTTGGGGTCATGATAATCGTTTGGAAATCCCGCAGACTGTTCGCGCATTGCTGGGACGTGTCCTTAGCACCAATATAAATATCAAGCCATGGTGCGCCCTGATAGCCGGAATGGCAGGTGGGCGCGGTGCAGGTATCTTCGACAATTGCATATTTTCGCAGGTTTCGGATGTAAAACCGTGTTCCGGCGGGAAAGTCGAGGATATCTTGTCCGCCCTGCGAATTGCGGCCAACAGCAAGGGTGATCGGGTCAGAAAATGTGCCTGTACCACCGGCATTACGGTGCACAACCGGGTGCGAAACCTGCGCGGTGTCGGGGGTGCTGCTGTATCCGGTAAGGTAAACGACAAAGTTCTGTTCAATATTGGGAATCACGACGGGTAAGACCACGCCAGCGCTGCTGGACAGCCCGTAAAGCGTTGTCAGTATAGCCAAAAACCATATTTTGGGTGCCCTGAACATTCGGCATACCTTGCGATTTTAGGTTACTCGGAACTGTAAACTACCATAGTTTCCGTTCAAGTTTTATGTTTTCGGCGCTTTGCGTCTTTGTTTCGGCGGATTTTTGCCTTTGCGTGCTTGCGATTGCCCGATGGGCCACGCCGCGCGCCCTTGGGAATTTTCAACGCTTTACCATTGAGGGCCAGAAGTTCGAACATCAAACCGCCGGTGATTGGCGCGGCCTCTGCCAGCCTGACAGTTGTCGGCATGCCAAGCCCAATAACCAGGCGGGATTTTTCGCCCGTCAAGGTATTGGCATCAACATCATGGTGAAAATATTCCCGCCCCAGATGCGAGATCGGGATGATACCATCGGCGCCAGTGTCATTCAGTTTCACAAACATGCCAAACCGCGCGATGCCTGATACCTTGCCCGCAAATTCATTGCCGATGCGTTCGGATAAATACGCCGCCAGATACCGATCCGTCGTGTCACGTTCTGCCAGCATGGAGCGCCGCTCGGTCTTGGAAATATGCTCGGCCGTTTCCTCCAGTGTTGCTTCTTCCTCGGGGGTTTGGCCGTCATCCCCCCAGCCATGGGCCTTGATCAGTGCGCGGTGCACGATCAGGTCTGCGTAACGACGGATGGGGGATGTGAAATGCGCATAACGAGGCAAGGCCAGCCCGAAATGCCCAAAATTTTGCATTGAATAATACGCTTGGGTCATGGAACGCAGCACAGACATTGAAATCACCTCGGAATGTTCGGTTCCGGCGGCGGCATCTAGCAATTTATTAAGCTGCGCGGTTTTCAATACTTGCCCTTTGGCAAGGACCAAGCCGACGCTTTCAACGGTTTCGCGCAGGCCGGTCAGTTTTTCGGGATTGGGTTCTTCATGGGCGCGATACAAGAAATGCATACGGTTTTGTTCCAGCGTTTCAGCCGCGCAAACATTGGCGAGAACCATGAATTCTTCAACCAGTTTATGGGCATCGAAACGATCCCGAAATGTCACCGACAGAACCTCGCCTACATCGGACAGGATGATCTTGCGTTCCGGCAGGTCAAGGTGCAGGGGTTGGCGTTTCGCGGTTTCTTTGCGCAGGGCAAAATAGGCATTCCAAAGCGGCGTAATGCCCTGCACCATAAGCGGTTCGTTCTCAGAATCCGGATTGCCGTCAGCTGCAGCTTGCGCTTGTTCATAAGACAGCGAGGCCGGGGATTGCATCATGGCGCGCGTAAAACGATGGCCGATTTTTCGCCCCGCCGCGTTCAGACGAATTTCCAGGGCGATACAGGGGCGATCCACCCCTTCATGCAATGAACATAAATCCCCCGACAGGCTGTCAGGCAGCATTGGTACCACACGATCGGGAAAATATGATGAGTTGCCACGTTTGCGGGCCTCGCGGTCGAGCGCCGTGCCCGGGCGCACGTAATGGGCAACATCGGCGATAGCAACCCAGACAATATGCCCACCGGCATTCTTTATGTCCGTGTCGGGCAAAGCGCAGATGGCATCATCGTGGTCACGCGCATCCGATGGATCAATGGTGAATAGCGGCAGGTGGCGTAAATCTTCACGTTTGCCTAATTTGACAGGCTTGGCACTGGTGGCTTCACGTTCGACCTCTTCGGGGAAAGCATCGGGAATACCGTGTTCGTGAATGGCGATCAGGGACACGGATTTAGGGGCCAAAGCATCCCCCAGACGTGCCGTTATTTTGGCTTGTGGCAACCCCATGCGCGCGCGGCCGGTTTGCGTGGCTTCAACCAGCTCGCCATCCTGCGCGCCGTTTTGATCCCCCCCCGCAACCTGCCATTCTTTGCTGGATTTCTTATCCACCGGAATGATCCGCCCGCCCGCATCTGTTTTGCGAAATATCCCTAACATCACCGCCGCCGAGGCTCCGATTTTACGAATTAACCGCCCCTCATAGGGTACATGTTCATCGCCGGATTTGCTGATCCGGCACAGCAATTTGTCGCCAATCCCAAGCGCGGGATTACCCTTCATCGGGATGATTAAAACGCTGGGCGCGTGGCCTGTACCCTTCCAGTTGGCTGGCTCTCCAAACAGATCGCCATCGGCATCAATCGCCGTGACTTGCAACAGTTCAACATTTTGCAAACTGCCTGCATCGCGGTAGGTGTTGCGATTTTTTGCCAAATGCCCATCCTTTCGCAATTCGCGCAGAATACTTTTTAACTGAATGCGCGCCTGACCCTTTATATCAAAGGCCTTGGCTATATCACGTTTTGATGTGGTGCGCGGATTGGCTTGCACCCATTCAAGGATTTGCTCTTTGGTCGGAAAATGCTTCATGAAGCCCCTGTAGCACAGCATATGCAGAGCGTCATGTGATTTTACAAAAGCCTAAAACCGCATGCCGATACGGATTTGGGCGGATTTTGTAGTTGTTTCTATGCTGGTGTCTACGGTGGAAACAAAATCACCGGACAGATCGCGGATCAGGTATTCGGCCCCGATGAATACCCGGTCTGTAACCTGAAGATCGACACCGATACCATAGTTGAAACCGGTCGTTGAAATGGTTTCGGGAATACCGGCAGGGTCTTCCCATTTGGCGATGGAGCCACCTGCAACACCGTAAATCAAGGCGGAGCCGACCGCGTATCCGGCGCGGGCCTTTACATCAATGATGCTGGAATATTCAACCTCGGGCGTGGTTGGCACTGCCGAGGTGATGGCACCGGCAACATAGGCGGCCTCAAGCCCGTAAACGAACAGATCATTCTGGAAATTATAGCCGGCAAACGCGCCATATGTGTTGCCTTCCAGATCCCAGGGACCATTACTGAACACCCCGCCGGCAAAATACGTCTGATCACCACGATCAAGACTGGCCAAACCACCGGCATAGAACCCGCCCCAATCCGTGCCAAAACTAACGGATATTGGCGTGGTGATCTGGGGCGTTGCATAAACAGGAGATTCCATGCTTCCGGCCCATAGGGGACTGACGAAAGACAGGGCAGCTGCCATTATGGAAATTACAGGTTTCATACGTTCATCTCAGCTCAAGAATTTGAACAAATATTAAAAATAGATACGCACGATTCGAGTCTATCAAAGCTGAAATACCGCGCGAATGCAAGGTGGGGTTAATTTTCTCTGAATGTTGTTGCCACTTGGCAACATCTCTCCATCAACACCAAACATCATTCAAAACTTATAAGCAGCCTTGATCTGGATGGAGTGCAGTGAATTTAAACCCGTC